>CAIRTM010000121.1 GCA_903881505.1 uncultured delta proteobacterium
ACCAGCGGGACAAAGCCGGCGAAACCGGGCAGTGCCGGGGCGGGATAACACTGCGCGCCCAGGTGCCGGTCAAACAGCAGGTGGGCCTCGATGATACCGTAGAACTGGCGCGGCCTGTCCAGCCACAGCCGCGAGCGCGGCACGGCATAGGAAAACAGGGCGAAGCTGATCAGCAGCACGGCCAGTCCCGCGAGCCCGTAGCGGCCCGTGCGACGTGGATTCCCCCGCGGCGCTCCGCACAGAAACCGCCAGCACAGGAGTGCCGATGCCAGCAGCCCGGCATACAGCATTCCGATGTCAACAGCAAGAATGGAACGGCCCATGAGCAGGTACTGCAGCGACCAGGATACAACCGTCGTCATCACCGCGACGTAGGCGCCCAGCAGCCGCGCGAACCAGAAATTGCGCACGCCTCCGGGCGCCGACGGCCGCAGGCGTGCGCTGCGCTGCACAATTGCATACACGATCAGGCCCCAGAAAAGGACCGGATAAAAGCTGAGCTTCAAATGCTCCCAGGGGCTCTCGTTCACCGGAAACAGCCAGGCAAAAGCGCGGGAAAAGCCGCTGAGCTCAAAGCCGAAATGCATGGCCGTTCCGGCAACCACGGTGAAGAAAAATCCCGCGAGCTCAATCTGTAACAGAATCCCCTTTTTTGTTCGCATGGCCTCCGGCTCCTCATGCCGTCGGTGCGGCAGTGCGCACCCGTTAAAAATCCTGCATTCCGTTCAACCGAAGCATCCGGACACGGGCCTTGCGCGGTGCGCTGCCCTGAACGTGCCATGTCCGGCCATAGACGCTTCTGATCTGCGCGCCGGGCTGTTCCCTCAATGCAACCCTACAGCAAAAGTCCGTCGGACGCAAGGCGCGCTCCTTACCGCTACACATCAATCCAAATCCATGGCGCAGCCATTCGAAAGGGCGCTCCGGCATCGCGCGTGGATATTTTATTGACTTAATCTGACCATAAATTTATAGTGTTTTCCATTTTGTAACAAAATTTTAATCAAAATTTAATCTATATTTAGTCCTCAAATCGGACGCCACCAGATCTATGCCGGGAAAGGAGGTATGCGGGGGAACGTAGAAGTCACTGTTTAGATACAATCGCTCCACGGACTGACACCTAAAAAGGAGGAAACGAATGAAATTGATTAATTGTATCGCTGCCTTTCTGTTGTGCCTTGCGCTGCTGGCCTCAGGCGCATTCACCTGTTCGGCCGCAGACGGCCCGTTTGACCAGTATATCAGGCCGCTGACCAATCCGGTCTATAATATCGATCCGCGCAATGAAACGACCCTGCGCGTCGTGCATCTGCAGCAGAAGATGCCGAGCCACATTAAGACGACCCTGGGCCGAGTTGCCCTGGACGGCGATTTTAACGTTACGGCAGTTCAGCTGACCTATGCATTCAACGAGCGCTTTTCACTCGTCGCCGAAAAGACCGGCTATATCGATTTCAACCCCGACAATACCCTGAGCGATGAAAACGGCTGGGCTGATTACGGCGCCGGGCTGAAATACGCATTCCTCTATGACCCTGACAGCAAATTCATCCTGTCAGGCCGCCTTTTTTTTGAACTGACCCAGGGCAGCAGCGACGTTTTTCAGGGCAATGGCGACGGCAACGTCACGCCTTCAATACACTTCCTGAAAGGTTTTGACAGGCTGCAGCTTGTTGGCGGCGCCGGCGTCACCATCCCGTTTGACAGCGCCGACGAGAGCACGGTGATGTTCGACACCTGGCATGCCAGCTATGCGGTCACCCCGTGGTTTTTCCCGCTGATCGAGCTGAACCATTTCTGCGTTCTGGATGACGGCAACGAAAAAAGCCTGGTGCCGAGCATCGTGGGCTTCGAGGGCGGAGACCTGATCAACTTCGGCGCCCAGCACGGGGAGCGCAACAAGCACATCGTGACCCTGGGCCTCGGCAGCCGTTTCCGCGTGCTGCAGGATGTCGCCTTTATAAAAAACATGGACCTTGGCGTCGGATACGAATTCCCGCTGACGGACAAGAATGAAAACCTGATGGAAGACCGCTGGACATTTGACGTGGCTTTTTATTTCTAGCCAGCACTCCTCATGAGCGCTGTCCTCCAGGGCTGCCTGCGTGCGCAGGCAGCCCTGCTTTTTGGACGTACCCTTTAAAAACACGGAGCCGCCCCGGCATTCGGGGCGGCTCCGTCAGTTTAACCGGTTTGTGCCGGCGGCCTCAGGCTGTCTGCCTGCCGCCCCTGTATTTTTTCACGAACAGCACGCTCACGCCCACGGCAAGGGCCAGCAGCACGATATCGCCGGCCGCGAGCACATAGTTCTGCTTGGGAAGATAGGTCTTAAAGAGAACTACGCCCAGCGATGCAATGGTGGTTATGAGCATGAAAATGCCCGGCAGCATGGTAAACAGGCAGGGTTTGCTGCGCTGCATAAGCCACAGGCTCACGGCGAGCATGGTCAGGGCCGCAAGGAGCTGATTGGCCGAGCCGAACAGCAGCCACAGCTGGGCAAAAACATTGTAGTGGGCCAGCAGGAACATGAGTATCACGCACAAAAACGAGTTGAAGGCGTAGGTCTTTAAAATTTTGGGCACGCGCGTGAACAGCATGCTCCAGAGTTCTTCAAAAAGGTAGCGGTTCAGGCGCACGGCCGTATCCAGGGTCGTGACGACAAACCCCTCAACCAGCAGGATGCCGAACACCACCCCGTAGGTCAGGGGCAGGCCAACGGCCTTGTTCAGAAGGCCGCCCATGCCCAGGGCAAAGGCAAGGATCGGGTTTGACTTCACGCCCGCAACGGTCGGGAACACCAGCTGCGAGTACTGGTCAAAGGACAGGCCCACGCCCACGGCGATGACCACGCTGATCGCAAGCAGCGACTCGAGCCACATGCCGCCATAGCCCACCACCTTGGCATCCGGCTTCTCCCGGGCCACCTGCTTGGAGGTCGTGCCGCCGGCGACCAGGGCGTGAAAGCCCGACACAGCGCCGCAGGCAACCGTTATGAAGAGAATGGGCCAGACATAGCCCAGCAGCGCGGTGCCGCCGGCGATATTGTTCGCCGGAACATTCAGGGCCACTCCCTTCAGGCCGACAATAAAGGTGCCGACCAGCATGCCGGCAACACCCGCATACAGCATGAACGAGTTGGTGAAGTCGCGCGGCTGCAGCACGATCCACACGGGCACGCCCGCGGCAAAGAGCGTATAGACCGCGAGGATGCACATCCACACGAAGGGATCGATCTTGATCGGGAAGGCGATGCCGACCTGGATCGAGATGGCGCAGATGAAAACGGCCAGAATGGAAACCGCGGCGGCGCTGATCCCTTTTTTGTACAGGAGCCAGCCGACCAGCGGCGCGCAGCAGGTGATGAATATGACCGAGCTTGAGGCGATGCCGCCGATGACGGCGTAGGTGATGCCGTTTTCAACCACGGTCTGGATATGCGTAACCCCGGTGCCGAAGTAGGCAAGCGGGTATTTCGACGACAGGGCCGTGGCGGTCAGGGTCAGAAACACCGAGGTGAGCATCAGGAGCATGATGATCGTGAAGGCGATGAACATGAAAAATCCTGTTTTGCCCATCGACCGCTCGGCGATCTCGGCCATCGATTTGCCCCGTTCGCGCATTGAGGCGAGCAGGGCCGTGAAGTCATGCACGGCGCCGATGAACAGCGTGCCGAGCATGATCCAGAGCCATACCGGAATGTAGCCGAAAATGAGCGCGACCGTGGGGCCGATGATGGGGCCGCCGCCGGCGATGGAGGCGAAGTGGTGGCCGAAAATGACGATCTTTTTCGTGGGAACGTAGTCGACGCCGTCGTTGACCTCTGTTGCGGGCGTCACGTGCGAGCCGTCGACCTCAAAAACCTTCTCGATAAACCGGGCGTAGAAACGGTAGCCGAGAACGGCGACCGCTATGGTGATTACAAACATCAGAAGCACGTTCATCGTATTTCCTTCCTCTCAGAACTGGAGCGGGTTGTTTTTATCATATGGTTCAGCGGGCCCGGCGGGCGACAGCTGCGCCAGGCCCGCGCAATGCTGGAGGTATGCGGCAGGCCCCCGGCCGGATGCCGTCAGGCCTGCCCGGTACAGATGCAGCGCAATCTTTTTTTCATGGCTTCCCCTCTTCAGTTTTAACGGAATAGATACTACCAGAAATCACCTGCAATCGACATACAATAGTATCCCCGCGCAGGAACCGCACCGCGCTTCAGCAGGGTCGGGCTCTGCTGTCAGAGGGCAGCGAGCACGACCACGCTGCGGCCGCCTGCGCGGTAGCTCCCGGTATCTGCAAGCGGCTGCTCCGCTCCCGGCGGGAGAAAGTCATCGGGATGCTCACGGGCCGTATCGACCACCCGGCGCCAGCGACCGGGCCGGCAATCAGGCAGCAGCACGGTTTGGGGCTTCGGGTCGGCATTCAGAATGAAAAAAAGCCGGCATTCCTCCGGGCCGCACCGGCCCGCGGCCGCGTGCAGCTGAAAGCACAGGGTGCGCAGCTCCGGATCGTCCCAGTGCGGATCGCGGCCGTCAGGCCCGAACCATGCGATATCCGGAATGCCCCCGTCAGCGCCGTCGCGGCCCTCGTAGAAGCGCCTGCGCTGCAGGATGCGGTTGTGCTTGCGAAACGCGATCGCCCGGCGGCAGAATGCAAGCATATCGGCATTTTTTTCGGCAAGGGCCCAGTCGATCCAGCTGATGTCATTATCCTGACAATAGGCGTTGTTGTTGCCCTGCTGGGTGCGCAGGAATTCATCGCCGGCCGCCATCATGGGCGTGCCGGATGAAAACAGCAGCAGGCAGATATAATTTTTGGCAAGCCGGCGGCGCAGGGCAAGCACTGCGGGGTCATCGGTCGGGCCCTCGACTCCGCAGTTCCAGGAAAAATTATGGTCTGAGCCGTCGCGGTTATTTTCGCGGTTGGCCTCGTTGTGCTTGGTGGTGTAGGACACAAGGTCGTTCAGGGTAAAGCCGTCGTGGCAGGTGACGAAGTTGATGCTGTTGAACGGCGAGCGGCCGTCATCGCCGTACAAATCCGCCGACCCGGTCAGGCGCCAGCCCAGATCGGCGACCATGCCGGCATCGCCGCGCACGAACCTGCGCACCGTGTCGCGGAACCGGCCGTTCCACTCCGACCACTCGACCGGGAAATTGCCGACCTGATATGTTTCAATGTCCCAGGGCTCGGCGATGATCTTCACGCGGTTCAGGACCGGGTCCTGCGAGATGGCGTCAAAGAAGGAAGAGGATTTTTGAAACCGCCCGCCCTCGCGGCCGAGGGCCGTTGCCAGGTCGAAGCGGAATCCGTCGACATGCATGTCCTCGACCCAGTAGCGCAGCGAGTCCATGACCATGCGCATGACCGGGGCCTCGTCAAGGTTGAGGCTGTTGCCGCAGCCGGTTATATCAATATAGCGGCCCTCATTGTCGGCGCGGTAATAGGTCGGGTTATCGATGCCGCGGAAGCTGACGGTGGGCCCCAGATGATTGCCCTCCCCGCTGTGATTGTACACCACGTCCATGATAACCTCGATGCCGGAGCGGTGCAGCTCGCGCACCAGGGTCTTGAACTCGGCCACCTGGCATCCGGGACGTGAGCAGGTGCTGTAGGAAAGCACGGGCGAAAAAAATGCGATTGAATTATAGCCCCAGTAATTGGTGAGCCCGCGGTCCTGCAGAAAATTTTCATTGTAGAACTCGTGCAGCGGCAGGAACTCGACCGCGTTCACACCCAGGGACTTCAGGTAGGGGATCTTTTCGATAAAGCCGGGGTAGGTGCCCGGATGGCGAACGCCTGCGCTCGGGTGGGCGGTAAAGCCCTTAAGGTGGGCCTCGTAGATGATCAGTTCCTCGAACGGGATGTCCGGCGGGCTGTCGCCCTGCCAGTCAAAGGCGCTGTCCATGACGATCGCCTTGGGGGCAAGCGCATGATTATCGCGGCAGTCCATTGCTGTATCAGGGGCGGCCGGGTCATAGGCAAGCAGCAGGTTGTCACGGTTGAAGCATTTCCCGGTAAGCGCGCGGGCATAGGGGTCGATCAGAAGCTTGTGCGGGTTGAAGCGCAGGGATCGGCCGGGCTCGTAGTCGCCGCCCACCCGGTAGCCGTAGAGCTGGCCGGCACGGGCGCCGCGCACGAACACGTGCCATATATGGCGCGTGCAGTGCTCAACGGGAATGATCTCGACGGGAGGTGCGCCGGGGTCGTCGAACAGCAGCAGCTCAACCGCGCGCGCATGGCGCGAATACAGGGCAAAGTTGACGCCGTCGGGCAGAAGAGTGGCGCCAAGGGGATAAAACCTTCCGGGGGTCACGCGCTGCGGCGATGATGGGCTCAGGGCCATGGCGTATGAATTCCTGTATAAGGTCAGCGGCGTTTCTGCGGCCGCAGTTCATCTATAGCACGTAACCGGTATCGACAAAAGTACTGATTTTAACGCACGTTGATTCCGGAGGCCCGGGTGCGGGGGCCGGCACAGACGCTCGCGATACGGCCCGCGGCCGACAATACGGTTGACTTTTATAGAGCGTTGCTCTATAAAACAGTAGAGCACTGCTCCACAGATTGACCCTTTTGCCCGGCTGAAGCCCCGCATGAGTCCGCACAGCGACCGTCAGCATGAAAAACAGCGCCAGGCCATGGTCCGCACCATTGTGCGGGCGGCGCGCAGGCTGTTTCTCAAAAAAGGCTATCACGGCACGACGATTCGCGACATCTGCCGCGCATCCGGCCTGTCCAACGGCACACTGTATTTTTATTTCAAGAACAAAGATGCGCTGTATGCCCACGTCTATGAGGAATGCTTCCAGCATTTGAACGCCATGGTGGAGCAGGCGGTCCAGCCGGACATGGAGCCGCTTGCGCAGATCGAAACCGTTTTGAAAACCTATCTGCGCTATTCCGTCGAGCACCACGAAATGTGGGCAATGCTTGATGTCAGCTACCGCATTGCCAACCTGCCGCCCACGCTGATCGAGCGCTTTGACGCCCGCCTGCGAAAGGCGTGGAGTTTTGTGCATAATGCCGTGCAGCTGCATCTCGAGCGCTGCGGCCTGGCAAGCCGCTTTGACACCCGGGAGCTGACCCTGCTGCTGTTCACCGGCATTGACGGCCTTCTCTATGATTTAAAGCACAGTTTTTTTGAAGATCCGATCCGGCAGCTCACGCTCGAGCGGCTGGTGGACACGCAAATTGCGGTTTTTAAGGCATACCTGAACGCATCAGCACCGAAGCGCTGAAAGAAGATGTTCAACGATCCCCCGGAAGGATTTTTTTCGCAGAACCCACAGCATTGAGGTCATCATGAAACAAATCCATTGTCCTGCACGTCTCCTGGCCATGGTCTGTTTGCTTGCGGCGGCATGCAGTTCCGGCAATGAGCAGCAGGCGCCGCCGCCCCCGCTTGTTGAAATGACGGAAGTCACGGCCGCTGATTTCAGCTGGGAGCCGGAGTTCATCGGCCAGACCGCCGGGTTTCTTGAAGTCGAGATCCGCGCCCGCGCGGGCGGTATCCTTGAAAAGAGGCTTTTTGAGGAAGGCCAGTTCGTAAAGCAGGGCACCCAGCTGTTCCAGATCGATCCCGTGCCCTACGAGATAGCCCTTGAGCGGGCCCGCGGTATACTGGCGCAGGCCGAGGCTCATTTCGAGCGCACCCGGCGGGAACACGATCGCATTGCCGCCCTTTTCAAGGACAATGCCGTGAGCGAACGCGAGAACGATGACGCGGAAATGGCCTTTGCGGCAGCCGGGGCCGACCTGCAGGTCGCCCGCGCCGGCCTGCGCGACGCCGAGGTGAAGCTCGGCTACACGCGGGTGTACGCTCCGATCTCGGGCATCGTGCGCAAGGAGTCCTGCTCGGTCGGAACGCTGGTCGCCACGACGACGGACGCCAGCCTTCTTACCACCATGGTGCAGGTTGACCCCCTGTATGTCAATTTCTCCCTTCCCGGATCGGATTTTTCCCTGTTCAGGCAGATGCTCGGCAGCGGCATGCTTTCCCGGCCCGCAGGCCCTCAGCAGGTGCGGCTTGTCTATCCCGACGGAAGGCTGCACCCGCAGCCGGGCGTCATCGTTTTCACCGACAGCTCGGAAGAGCCCAGGACCGCCACGGTGCGCTCGAAGGTCGAAGTGCCCAACCCCGATATGGCCCTCATGCCGGGCCAGTTCCTGCGTGTCCGGCTTGCGGGGCTGACGCTTAAGAACGTGGTCTGCATTCCCCGGCAGGCGATCGTTCTCACCCAGCAGGGCCCGTCGGTCTATATTGTCGACAGGGATATGAAGGCCGCGATGCGCCAGGTGACCGAGCAGATGACGATCGGGAAGAACAGCATCATATCCGCAGGCCTCAAGCCGGGCGAGCGGATCATCACCGCCGGCATGATGAAGGTGCAGCCGGGCGCCGCGGTGCGCGAAGCCCCTGCCGCGGAAAACCCTGATGGGCCTGCGCTGGCAGCCCCGGCAAAGTAAGGAGCCCGGCGGATGATATCCCGATTCTTTATCGACCGACCCATTTTCGCGAGCGTCATCTCGCTGTTATTCATACTGGCCGGTGTTTTGTCGATCATCCTGCTGCCCGTCGCCCAGTACCCCGAACTCGTGCCGCCGTCGGTCTCCGTTCGGGCCGACTATCCCGGCGCGAGCGCCGAGGTGGTGGCTGCCACCGTTGCCGCGCCGCTTGAGCAGGCCATCAACGGCGTCGAGGACATGATCTACCTGAGCTCGCTGTCGTCAAGCGACGGTAAGCTCGACCTGGCCGTGACCTTCGCCGTGGGCACCGATCCCAACCAGGCCACGATCGACGTCAACAACCGGGTGCAGACCGTCATGTCGACCCTGCCGGAAGACGTGCGGCGCTTCGGCGTCACGGTGGAGGAAAAGTCGCCGACCGTGCTCATGGTGGTGACGCTCGTGTCGCCCGGGGGGGTCTACGACACCACGTACCTCTCCAACTACGCGCTCATCAATGTTATCGACGACCTCAAGCGCATCCCGGGCGTGGGCGGCGTCTGGATGTTCGGCGCCCGCGACTACTCGATCCGCATCTGGCTCAAGCCCGATAAAATGGCGCAGCTCGGCCTCACCGCGACCGACGTGGCCGCGGCCGTGCGGGCCCAGAACATGCAGTATGCCGCGGGCAAGCTGGGGCAGCCGCCGCTCGGCGAAGACCTCGGCCGCGTGTATTCGCTCATCGTCCGCGGCCGCCTGGACTCGCCCGAGCAGTTCGGCGACATCATCCTGCGGTCAAACCCCGACGGCAGCTCGCTGCGGCTCAAGGACGTGGCGAAGGTGGAGCTCGGCGCCCTGGTCTATGAATTCACGGGCAAGAAGAACGGCATGCTCGCCGTGCCGGTCGTGATCAACCTCAAATCCGGCGGCAATGCCATCGCCACGGCGGACGCGGTCATGGCCCGGATGGTGGAGCTGAAAAAACGCTTCCCGCCCGGGGTTGACTACACCATCCCGCACGATACGACCACCTTCGTGCGCATCTCGATCAAGGAGGTGCTCATCACCCTGCTCGAGGCCGTGGTGCTTGTCTTTCTCATCGTCTTCATGTTCCTGCGCAGCTTCCGCGCGACGCTCATCCCCTGTCTTGCCGTGCCCGTGTCCATCATCGGCGCATTCGCCGGCATGTACGCCTTCGGATTCTCCATCAACACCCTGACCCTGTTCGGCCTGGTGCTGGCGATCGGCATCGTGGTTGACGACGCGATCGTGGTCATCGAGAACGTGGAACGCATCATGCGCCTTGAGGGGCTGCCGCCGCGGGAGGCCACCATCAAGGCGATGGAGCAGGTCACGGGGCCCATTATCGCCATCGTGCTCGTGCTGTGCGCCGTGTTCGTGCCCGTGGCGTTCATGCAGGGCCTGGCAGGCACCATGTACCGCCAGTTCGCCATCACCATCAGCATCTCGGTGATCATCTCGGGCATCGTGGCGCTGACGCTCACGCCGGCCCTGTCGGCCCTGCTGCTGCGGCCGGGCCATGAAAAAGAAACGGGGCTGCTTGCCCGCTTTCACGTCCTGTTCGGCAACTCCACGGACCGCTACGCACGCAACGTCGGCCGCATCATCGGGCATGCTCCTGCTGCGCTTGTCGTCTTCGCGCTGATGCTCGCGGCCACGGCCTTCCTGTTCCTGCGGGTTCCCGGCAGCCTGGTTCCCAACGAAGACCAGTCGAAGCTGTTCTGCTTTGTCCAGCTTGACGAGGGCGCTTCGCTCAAGCGCGCCGAGCACGTGATGGACGCCTTCGAGAAGATCGTGCTCGGCCATCCCCAGATGGAAAGCATTCAAACCTTTGCGGGCTTTGACATGCTCTCGGGCGCGATGAAAAATAACTCCGGCTCCTGCTTCATGAACACCCAGCCCTGGGATAAGCGCACCCGCGCCCAGAACGCCGAGGCCCTGGCCGTCGATCTGATGCAGCGGGCCGAACAGGGCATCGCCGACGCGCGCTTCATCGTGTTCAGCCCGCCCCCCATCCTGGGCATGAGCCTCACCGGCGGTTTCGAGGGCTACATCCAGAACCGGGGCGACGGCGGCAGCCGCGATCTTGCCGGGCAGATAAGCAGGCTGCGCGACGCCGCCCTGAAGCGGCCTGAAATCGGCCGCATCGCCACCACGTTCCGCGCATCGACCCCCCAGTACCGCGTTGAGCCCGACCTTGACAAGGCCTATGCCCTCGGGGTGACGAAGGACATGCTGTTCACCACCATGCAGTCCACCTTCGGCTCCTATTATATCAACGACTTCAACAAGTCGGGCCGCACGTTCAGGGTTATGATGCAGTCGGGCGCGCCGTTCCGGAGCATGCCTGAAAACCTCCGGGAGGTGTTCGTGCGCTCCTCAGGCGGCCAGATGGTGCCGCTGGCGTCGCTCGTGCGGCTTGAACCCATCGCGGGCCCTGATCTTGTAGAGCGCTTCAATGTTTTCCCGGCGGGGAAAATCGTCGGCGCGCCGGCGCCCGGCTACAGCACGGGCCAGGCCATCAAGGCCCTCGAAGAGCTGAGCCTTGACGTGCTGCCCGAAGATTACTCCCTGTCCTGGACCGGCAGCTCCTACCAGGAAAAGCTCACGGGCGGGGCGTCGGCCCTGGCCTTCGTGCTCGGGCTGATCGTCGTGTTCCTGATTCTGGCGGCGCAGTACGAGCGCTGGAGCCTGCCGCTGGTGGTGCTCATGAGCGTGCCGTTTGCCATGTTCGGCGCGATCCTGTTCGTGTTTGCGCGCGGGCTTGCCAATGACGTGTATTTTCAAATAGCCCTGGTGACCCTCATCGGCCTGTCGGCCAAGAACGCGATCCTGATCGTGGAGTTCGCACTGAAAAAACACGAATCGGGCATGGCCCTGGCCGAGGCCGCCCGGGAGGCCGCGCGGCAGCGCTTCCGGCCCATTGTCATGACGTCCATGGCGTTCGTGCTCGGGTGCCTTCCGCTTGCCCTGTCCTCGGGCGCCGGGTCTTCAAGCCGCCATTCGATCGGCACGGGCGTGGTGGGCGGCATGCTGGCCTCGACCTTTATCGCGACCTATTTTGTGCCTCTGTTCTTTGTGGGCATCATGCGCCTGACCGAAAAACTCGTCCTTTTGAAAACAGCGGCCCTGGCCCGCCTTCTTTCAAAGGCATCCCGCACGGGAAAGGGGGGCGCATGACCAGGCACGGCTTCGGATTGCTGCTTGCTGCCTGCGTGCTGCTCTGCGCAGGCTGCCTCATGGGGCCCGATTACAGACGGCCGCGGTTTGATCTGCCGCCCGGGGCGTCCGACAACGATTCCGCGCAGTACGCTCCGTTTACGGCAGCTGACTGGTGGCGGCTTTTCGATGATCCCGTTCTTGACCGCATCGAGGCTGAAGCCCTTGCCTCCAACCGCGATCTCATGATCGCCGCGGCCCGGGTCGAAGAGGCGCGCGCGCTTGCGCGGGTGGCCCTGGCAGACCGCCTTCCTGCCATCGGCATCAGTGCCGCCGGGGGAAGAGAGCGCACCACGCTGCAGGCGGCGCCGCCCGCGGGAAGCCGCACGGTTGATTTTTTCGAAGCGTTCGGCTACGCGTCCTTCGAGCTTGACTTCTGGGGCCTGTACCGGAGACTTGACGAGGCCGCGCGCGCCGAGCTGCTCTCAAGCGAGGCGGGCCGCGATGCGGTGCGCCTTTCGCTGACAGCGGATGTGGCCGCCCTGTATTTCAACCTGCGCACCCTTGAGGCCCAGACGCGCATAGCGCGCGAGCAGCTCGCCACCTATGACGCGACCTGCGAGCTCTACCGGAAGCGCTACCGGTTCGGCTACACGCAGGAGCTCGACCTGCGCAGGATCGAGGCCGACCGGCTGGCCACCGAGGCCCTGGTGTACCGCCGCGAAAACGCGCTCTCCCAGGCCGGGACCGCCCTGGCCGTGCTGCTCGGCCGCAGCCCCCGCGACATTGTGCAGGGGTTCGCGCAAGAGGGCCGCCCGCTGGAAGATCTCAACGCTGCGCCGCGCATACCCGACAATATCCCTTCGGGCCTGCTCGAGCGCCGGCCCGACATACGCCGCGAGGAAGGCCTGCTCATCGCGGCTAACGCCCGTATCGGTGCCGCGCGGGCAGCCCTGTTTCCCTCAATCCGCCTGACCGCTCAGTCCGGCTTTTCAAGCCCCGAGCTCGAGGACCTGTTTTCAAAGGACGCGCAGGCCTGGAACATGGCGGCCGGCCTGGTCCAGCCCGTGTTCGAGGGCGGCAGGCTCCTTGCGCTCGAAAAGGCGGCCCGGGCCCGCCACGAGCAGATGCTCGCGCGCTATGAGCAGACCGTTCAGAACGCCTTCCGCGAAACACGCGACGCCCTTGTCGCGGGCACGAAAACCGCCCAGGCGCTTGAGGTCTCCCTGCAGCGCGCGCAGGCCATGCGGCGCGCCCTTGAGCTTTCGCAGAAACAGCACGCGGGCGGCTATATCAGCATCATCGACGTGCTCGACATCCAGCGCCGCTCGCTTCTGGCCGAGCTTGACCTGTCGGTTGCGCGCCAGGAGCGGCTCGATGCCCTTATCGCCCTGTGCCGCTCCATGGGCGGAGGCTGGCAGGAGTCCACCGATGCCGCCCGGGTGTATTGAAGGCTATCCCGGGGAACAGCAGGAGCAGGGGATAGGGGACGTTGTTGACAAAACACACAAACGCCAGCATGCCCCTGGCGCAACAAGGTTCAGATCAGACGCGGGGAAAGTTACTTTTTGATGCGCAGCAGCACGCGGTGGGGGCCGGGCGTTCCGGGCGGAAGGAGGGCCACCCGGTCTCCGTCGCGCAGGGGGTCGTCAAAACCAGCCGCCCTGCCGTTTATGAATACCGCCTCAACGGCATCCCGCTCCAGCCCGAGCTGCTCCAGCAGGCCTGCCGCGCTCGTACCCTCGGCAATATTCATGGCTGATTCGCAGCAGCCGATGCCCTTTTCCTGAAGAGGTTTCCTGAGAAATGATAAGGCGCTGAACGTGATGCGCGGCACGCGTATGGCCCTCGGAGATAATGTTCGGCTCGATTATGCCATACAACGCCAGGCCCCGGCGCGTTTTTTCTGCCGGGGCCTGGTTGATCTTCAGCCTGTTTGTTTACTGATCAGCCCCCGCCGATGGCCGGGAACATCGAAAGCGTATCACCGTCCGACAGGGTGTCAATGATGCTGATATGCCTGCCGTTCAGCAGCATGACGCTTGCTTCATCCGCAGCAATGCCGAGCCCGGCAAGCACGTCTCCGGCCGTAGAGCCGTCAGGGAAATCGAACTGCCGCTCGGCAAAGCGGTTCTCCCGGAATGCGGCAAAAAGTTTGACGGTTATGTTCATTACTTCGCCGATACAAACACGTGCTGCTTAGCGCGCGTCATCAAAAATTCCAGAATGCGTCGATCTCCTCGGCCGTAAAATCCCAGACCGTGTTGTGCGGCGGGCAGGGCTCCTCGAAAAATTCGGGCAGCCTGTCATGGACGCTGGTAAAGCCTGCCGCCATGTTGAAGGCCCGTTCGGTCTTCAGGACCGATTTGCCGAGGTTGATGCCGTCATCGCCGGTGATGGATGAGCCGTACTTCGCGTTGACCATGTCGACAATCGCGTTGAAAGCCTCGGGCTTGTCCAGCACGGCAAAAGCCACGAACAGGCACAGGCCGGTGCTGTCGACCAGGGCGGTCGCTATCTGCAAATTGCGCGACAGGTCGACCTGGCCTTCCTTCTTGAGCGGGTCGACAAAACCGCCCACCTTCAGAATATTGGTGGCCGTACTGTAGCCGGCGGTATGGTCAGCGCCCATGGTTGAGGTCGCGTAGGTAATGCCGATGCCCTTGACCGAGCGCGGGTCATAGGCGGGAATGCCCTGGCCCTTGACCACCGGCACGCGCGTAAGCCCGTAGGCCTTGCCGACCGCTGCGGCGCCCGCGCCCAGCAGCCTGCCGAGATGCGACCCCTTGCCGATTTCCTTCAGAAGCTTCAGTGTGCCCTTGCCGTCGCCGAAGGCGATGATGCCGGCTTCCATGGCCACGCCTATGGTAACCGCGCTTTCGATGGTGTCGATGCCGATGTCGTCCATCATGTGGTCGGCCTGTGCGATGATGTCGAGATCGTCGATGCAGCAGTCCGCGCCGAAGCCCCAGATGGTCTCGTACTCGAAGCCCGTGGTCAGGAAGGACCCCTTCTTGTCATTGTAGATCTGGGAGCACTGTATGATGCAGCCGGCGTGGCAGCCGTGGCTGGGCTTGCCGCCCCGCTCCACGATTGTGTCGTGCATGGTTTCGCCGCTGATCTTGTCGTGGCCGTCGAAGCGGCCGGCGCGGAAATTCTGCGTGGGCAGCCCGCCCGCCTCGTGCAGTATGTTCACCAGGATATTGGTGCCGTAGGTCTTGAGGCCCTGGCCCGTTACCGGGTGGTCGAGCAGCGATTTGGCAAATACGCGCGAGGCCTGCTTGAATTTTTCCGGATCGGCGATCGAAACGCCCGGCGCTCCCGCATCGTCGATCGAGATGTACTTGATCTTTTTCGAGCCCATGAGCGCACCCAGGCCGCCGCGGCCGTGGCTCCGCATATTGCCCTCGGGATCGCGCACGGAGATGTTGGCCAGGGGCATTTTCATTTCCCCTGCCGGCCCGATGGAGAGCACGGCCGCCTTGTCGCCCCGGCGTTTGCGCACCTCCGCAATGACTTCGTAGTTGCCCTTGCCGACAAGCTCGTTTTCTTCGGCGATTGTAATGCCGTTTTTGTCAAGGTGCAGGCTGTAGAAACAGCCTTTCTGCGGCAGGCCCTCTATGATAATGGCCTTCACGCCCAGGCGCGCCAGGCATTGCGATGACGAGCCGCCGGCATTGCTTTCCTTGATCGTGCCGGTCAGCGGGCTTTTGCCGCCCGCCGAAAGCCTGCCTGAATTGGCGCAGGCCGTGCCGGTGAGCAGGCCCGGCGCGAACACAAGCTTGTTGTATTTGCCCAGGGGATGGCAGTCGGGCCTGACCTCCTGAGAAACGATCGTGGACGTAAGAGCCCTGCCGCCGAGTGCCGCCCACTGCCCGGGCACATCGTCGCAGGATACGCTCAGTGTTGTCATGTTGACGCGGTAGATTTTTTCGGCCATGGCGGGACTCTCCTTTTGCTGTGTTTGAAATGAGCTCATTCTCCTTTCCAAACACGGGAGGCCCTACCGTTTCCGGCAGAACCCATCGGCCTCATGTCCATTGGAGCGTCCGCCCCAGCAGGCCCACAAGGCTCGGAGAGCTGTATCTATATATATAGGAAGGCGGCTGCGTATCTGTCAAGGGGAAATCTTCCGCCACGCAAAGCCGTTACAGCGGGGGCAGCAGCTTCTGGAAGCGGAAACTTGACATTTTCGCCTGCCGGAACTATAACGGGAGCACCTGAGAAATACCCCGAGCTGCATGCCCCTAAAACGCCAGTCATGGAGCTGCGGCCGAAAGGGTGGCAGCCGAAAGGCCGCCGCCTCCCGGATTTGGCAAGGGGATATGCGCTCAAGGACCGCTCTGGCTGCAGGGCAGACGTTCCGGAAAATTCGCGCCTGTATTCCATTCCTTATCCACACCCATTGTTGAACACTGCCGCATCCCGAGGGGTGCAGGCACAAACCATGTCCACCATAAGGAGCGGATCTATGATCAAGAAAAATATTATCGTCAACGGCGTGGAACAGACGCTCATCGTCGACCCCGAGGCATCGCTTGCCGATGTCATCAGAAACCAGCTGGGCCTCACCGGCACCAAGGTCGGCTGCGGCACGGCCCAGTGCGGCTCCTGCTCGGTCATCATGGACGGCGAGGTCGTGCGCTCCTGCGTCATGAAGATGAAGCGCGTAGCCGACGGAGCACAGGTCACCACAATCGAGGGTGTGGGTACCCCCGCGAACCTGCATCCCCTGCAGCTTGCCTGGGTGGCGCACGGCGGAGCCCAGTGCGGCTTCTGCTCGCCCGGCTTCATCGTGTCGGCCAAGGCCCTGCTCGACAAAAACCCCTCGCCCACGCGCGAAGACGTGCGCGACTGGTTCCAGAAGCATCGCAACGCCTGCCGCTGCACGGGTTACATCCCCCTGGTGGACGCGGTGATGGATGCCGCGGCCGTGCTGCGCGGCGAGATGACGGCAAAGAAGCTTGCCTTTAAAATGCCGAAAGACGGCAGAATCTGGGGTTCGAAATACCCGCGCCCGTCGGCAATCGCCAAGGTGACCGGCACCGTGGACTACGGGGCGGATTTCGGCCTGAAGATGCCTGAGGGCACCCTGCAGCTGGCTCTCGTGCAGGCCGAGGTATCGCATGCCAACATCAGGGGCATCGATACAACTGAAGCTGAAAAAATGCCCGGCGTGTTCAAAGTGGTCACGCACAAGGACGTGAAGGGCAAGAACCGCATCACCGGCCTGATCACCTTCCCCACCAACAAGGGCGACGGCTGGGACCGGCCGATCCTGTGCGACCAGAAGGTGTTCCAGTTCGGCGATGCCATTGCCATCGTCTGCGCCGATACCGAGGAGCATGCCCGGGCAGCTGCCAAAAAGGTGAAGGTCGACCTCGAGGTGCTGCCGGCCTACATGAGCGCCCCGGCTGCCATGGCCGAGGATGCCATCGAGATTCATCCCGGCACGCCGAACGTGTATTTCGAGCAGCCCATCGAAAAGGGCCAGGACACGGCGCCGCTCATGAAAAAGGCGGCTCACGTGGTCGAGGGCGAATACTACCTGCAGCGCCAGCCTCATTTGACCATCGAGCCCGATGTGGGATTCGCCTATTTCGACGAAGATGGCCGGCTCACGATCCACTCCAAGAGCATCGGCATTCACCTGCATCTCTACATGATCGCGCCGGGCCTGGGCGTTGAGCCCGATAAACTGCGCCTCGTGCAAAACACCTCGGGCGGCACCTTCGGCTACAAGTTCAGCCCCACCATGGAAGCGCTGCTCGGCGTGGCCTGCATGGCAACCGGCCGTCCGGTGTTTCTCAAATATGACTATTTCCAGCACATCA
>CAIRTM010000122.1 GCA_903881505.1 uncultured delta proteobacterium
CAAAAGGGCCTCCCGTGATCACCGGCAGCGCATCGCTTGCAGCTACACGGAAATAGTAGGTTGCAGACTGCGCCGTCTGCGAAGCGCAGTCGGTCACCGAGAAGCGGAACGCATACGTGGTTGCGTTCTGCAGCCCGGCAATGGGCAGCTCGACCCAGGCATAGCCCTGGGCCGCATCGCTTGACACCGAAAGCGCTGTCCAGGTGCTGTCGCCGACCTTCTGGTACTCGGCACTGTGCGTGCACTCGCCCGAGCATGAGGCAAAATCATCGCTGAAGGTCCACAAGAGGTTATAGTTCTGGCGCAGGTACGTGGGGCCCTCCTGCGAATCAGACAGCAGCGGCCACCAGCCCGCCGCTACATGCGGGCCGTCGCCAAGCGCGGGGGCATCGTCAATGATCACGCATGCGCCTTCAATACACTCATACCCCGCATCGCAGTCTTCATTGGTTACACATTCCTCTTCATCCAAGGATGCCAAAAATACACTGATGCCGGCCTCTGTAGATAGCAGCAGATCCGGATAACGATTATCTTCTCGAGCCAGGGATCCGGCAGCAGGCCGGCCACCGGCTGTAGATAACAGGGGTCCCGGACCACTATTATCGTTTAAATATCCGATTCTGGCACACGCCATACTGGCACCCCGGCCAATATTATAATTACTGAGAGTAAAGTTACCATTGCCGTCATTGAGCCATATTTCGTTAGTGAGATCTGAATTCACAACAACGGCATCCAGATCACCGTCCTTATCTAAATCACCAAGTCCTACCGCCTCAGTTTTGGAGTTTCCGAGCCTCTGCCCGCTGTCGATGAAATTACCGCTGCCGTTATTCAACAAGACGAAGTTTGGTGCGGGATCATAATTTGCAACAAAAGCATCAAGATCACCGTCACCGTCCAAATCGCCGAGGGCTACATCCGGGCTGGCTTCAGCGCCAAGGTTTTGGCCGCTATCGCTGAAATAACCGCTGCCGTCGTTCAGCCAGACTTTATTGGGTCTATATTGGACATTGGCAACAAAAGCATCCAGATCGCCATCACCGTCCAAATCACCAAGCCTTGCATCACCACCGGGATAATTGCCAAGTTTTTGGCCGCTGTTTCTGAAATTACCGCTGCCGTCATTGAGCCATATTTCATCAGACGTTGAGTTGACAACAAAAGCATCAGCGTCGCCATCACCGTCCAAATCACCGAGAGCTACTCCCGTAGTCCATTGATTGCCAAGTCTCTGGCCGCTATCGCTGAAATAACCGCTGCCGTCGTTCAGCCAGACTTCATTCTGATTATTAGACACAAAAAAATTCCCCACAAAAGCATCCAAGTCACCATCTCCGTCCAGATCGGCGAGATCTATGCCAACACTGTAGGCACTGCCAAGGCTCTGGCCGCTGTCAATGAAATAACCGCTGCCGTCGTTCAGCCACACCTTGTTTGGCCGGTAATCAAAATGATTAACAAAAAGATCTAAATCACCATCACCATCTAAATCGCCAATCGCAACCTTAGAAATGTATTCACCAAAGTTTTGGGCGGTATCGGTATAGCTAATTTCAGCAGCCAAACAGCACGCTGCATAAGAAAAAAACAACATTGCCAGCAAAAAAATTTTTTGTTTCTGCATACATTATCCTCCCCCGCAGAATAATTAAAAGCCCTGCTGCACGGTTACATGAATGACTTGCAATCATGGGGTTTCATCACCCAAACCGTCAAGACACCCTGCGCTCCCGCCTTGCACCTCACGTTCTGTGCATGGCAAACCGAACCTATTTTTAAAAAAGGTTTTCCCCTGGTGCAACAATAAATAAAGCCCGATCTTATGTAGTATTAGCATCATACCCCCCACCCGAAGTCAAACAATTTTTACGATATTCATTTATTTGTTAAAACAAAAAAGCCGGCGGAAAATCTGCCATTGAACGCATGGGCTCACCATGCTGCTGCTTAACCGGATTGCATGTGGCACCCTTATTCAGATCGGTGCATCGGTGGGCTGCTCCGGCTTTTCAAAAACAATCGATTGCGAATTCGAAAAAATCCGCCAGGCAGCATTTTCGTTTAAGCGGCGGCAATCCACACCGGGCGTGCACATCAGGGCATGGCGTGCTTGTTCCGGTATGTCCGTTTGTCTGCCCCGGCCGGCGTGACCAGCAGGAAAACACCTCCTGGAGACGGCCGCAGGTCGCCCCCCGACATCGGCCGCCTGTGTTCGTGCAGTATTTTTAAGGGATACAGCCGGCCGGCGTCAGTCGAGCTGGAACTCGTCGCGCCAGTCCTGCTTCTCGGCCCAGGAGGGCTGGTCCTGCTTTGAGAAAAGAAAATCGCCCATGACGAGGTAGTCCATTTCCGTGCGCATGAAGCAGCGGTAGGCGTCTTCGGGCGTGCACACGATCGGCTCGCCGCGCACGTTGAAGCTCGTGTTGACGATCAGGCCGCAGCCGGTTTTCTGCTTGAAGGCGTTGATAACGGCCCAGAAGCGCGGGTTGGTGGCCTTGGACACGCTCTGGATGCGGGCCGAATAGTCGATGTGGGTTATGGCCGGCACGTCGGACCGTTGGATATAGAGCCGGTCGTACATGGCCATGCTGTCATAGTTTTCCGGCAGGGGCTTGCGGTGCGACTCCAGCACGGGCGCGACCAGCAGCATGTAGGGCGAGGGCCGGTCAAGGTCAAAATACGTGCCGATGTCTTCCTCTAGAACTGACGGTGCAAACGGCCTGAACCCTTCGCGGTATTTGATCTTGAGGTTGAGCTTTTTCTGCATTTCCGGCAGGCAGGGATTGCCAAGGATGCTGCGGTTGCCAAGGGCCCGGGGCCCGTATTCCATGCGGCCCTGGAACCAGCCCACCACGCTGCCGTCGGCTATAAGCCCGGCGACCGTGGCGCACAATTCCTCAAAATCGGTAAAATGGCGATAGGGCGCCTTGTAGTCGCGGGCCGTGAGCATGATGTCGACATCGTCGAATGACGGCCCGAGATATGAGCCCTGCATGGCATCGGGAACGGCAACCGCAACGCGTTCCTGCTCAAGCCCGATGTGCCAGGCAGCCAGGGCCGCGCCGACAGATCCGCCCGCGTCTCCTGCTGCCGGCTGGATCCAGATGTCCCTGAACGTGCCCTTGCGCAGCAGCTTGCCGTTGGCCACGCAGTTCAAGGCCACGCCGCCGGCCATCACGAGGTTCTCGGCCCCGGTCAGAGCGCGGGCCGCTTCAGCCATCAGGAACACGACCTCTTCGGTGACCTGCTGGGCTGCCAGGGCCAGGTCCATATAGCCTTGCGTCAGCTCACTTTCAGGCGCGCGCTTGGGCAGGCCGAAAAGCTGTGCCCACTTTTTGTCGTGGCACATGGTCAGCCCGGCGGCGAAATTGAAATAGCTCATGTTCAGCAGAACCGAGCCGTCTTCGCGCACGTCGACCAGCTCATCCAGGATCAGCCGGCGGAAGCGCTCGACCTGTCCGGAGCCGGGGTGGCCGTAGGGCGCAAGTCCCATGAGCTTGTATTCGCCGCTGTTGACCTTGAATCCGCAATAATAGGTAAAGGCCGAATACAAAAGCCCGACCGAATGCGGAAAATCAAGCTCGCGCAGGATGGTGATGTCACGGCCTCGGCCCAGACCGATGATGGATGTGGCCCATTCGCCCACGCCGTCAAGGGTCAAAATGGCAGCCTCTTTGAAAGGAGAAGGATAAAAGGCGCTCGCGGCGTGCGAGAGGTGATGCTCGGGGAACAGCATGCGCGGTTTGCCCTGCCCCAGCTCGGCCAGCTCATCCTTGAGCATGCTGCGCATGAACAGTTTTTCCTTGATCCAGACCGGAATGGCGGCAGTGAAGCTTACCAGGCCGGACGGGGCAAGCGCATGGTAGGTTTCAAGCAGGCGCTCGAATTTCAGGTAGGGCTTATCATAAAAGGCGACAGCCTCAATATCCTTGAGCGCGAGGCCCGCCTCCTTCAGGACATAGCGCGCGGCATTGCGCGGAAAATCGCTGTCGTGCTTTTTGCGGGTGAAGCGCTCCTCGTGCGCGGCCGCGACAATGCGGCCGTCAACCAGGATGGCGGCGGCGCTGTCGTGATAATAGGCCGACAGGCCCAGAACAGCTCGTGTTGTCACGGCATGCCTTGCGTTTAAAAAAGTGTATAAATAAACGGCGCTACAGCGGAACCGCTGCCGGCGGTCAGGATGATCAGGGCGCCGAAAAGCAGCATCGTAATGATGATGGGCAGCAGCCAGAACTTTTTACGCTCTTTCAGGAACCCCCAGAGGTCTTTCAAAAAATCCATACCGGCTCCGTTAAAACGGGTTGATTATGTCTTTTGCGGTCAGGGTCTGATCGCGCACGCGCAGAACAGATGCGCGCCCCTTTTTCCACTGATTGAGCTTCAGCGGGTCTTTACCCAGCAGCCGGCGCAGACATCCGACCGGCGTGACCATGCTATAAAAAAGAATGCCCAGCAGAATGCGCGGCACAACCCGGCTCAGCAGATGCGACAGGGCAAACCACCATTTTGCCAGCGGCTTGTAGGCCTGCGGACAGGCCATGTTGATCAGCAGCAGCGCAAAGGCAATGCCCGCAAACGAGGCACGCCTGAAGAAAATCACCAGGATAAGGCACAGCAGCACCATGGCCTGCCCGGTGTCCCGGGCCTGGTCCAGGGTCGTCTCGCGCGGTATGATCGGCTCGTGTTTCTTGCGGGTTATGTCTATCATGGCTTACCTGTTTGTGTCGTACCGGACAGATACCCGTTTATTAATAATAGTATACCACGGCGTGCGCCCGATTGAAACGCCCTGCTCCGCAGCGCAACCGCTATCTGCCGGAACTGCTCATGCATAACAAAAAAACGCTCTCAGCACAACCGAATAAATGACTCTGCTGCCCTATCGTGTCTGAAACTGCCGCAGGGCGGATTTGAATTACAACCGGGGGAGGAGAACTCTCAGGCGTGCGGCCCGATGCAGTCAACGCTGTTGAACGAGGGCAGGTATGGCCAGGCTATTTAAAAGCAATCAAAATGCTCGTATTGGGAAAGCCGATTGCCTGCTGCGCGCGGGCATCAAGAAAGAAGTGTTCGCGGAAGCACTTCTCCAGCACCGGCTTGACCTCGCGGTAAAACAGCGGAAAAGCCCCGAGCTTTTTGAAGATTTCATCGTAGGCGTACAGGGCGCCGGTGTAGTTGAACATATCGCCGAACACGACGATATCGGCGAGGCGGGCTATGTTTTCAATGGCCGGGATGGCTGTATACAGGATCGAGGCGCGCTCGTAGGAAAGGCAGGGTTGCTGAACTTTATAAACAAGGGCCTGGGCAGCGGGCTGCCTGATGTCCCACTGCATGGTTTCGATATGCGCACCCGGGTGGCTGGCAGCTATGTTCCCGATACCCTGCAGAACAGACGGGTCGGTGTCCGTGACAACCAGCGGGATGGCGAGTTTCTGAACGGCGAGTTTTTCAGCCATCACGCCGGTAAGATGCCCTTTGCCTGCCCCGATCTCAAGAAGGGTCCTGACACCGGCCTCGCCGCACAGGCGAAGGGCGCTTTCGGTTATTGTCTCCGCCATCAGCCGGTAGAGCGGATTGCCGGCCGCCTCCCCGAATACCTTCAGCAGTTTCGGGTTTTTCCAGTCCCATGCGCCGGCGGCATCCATTTCAAGCACGACCTTTGTCATACGGTACTCGAACCTGAACGGCTCAGGGACTTCATCCTCGGCAACGTCGTTGCCGGCCAGCAGAACGGCCGACTGATCGGCCCACTGCTCCCAGCAGCCGAAGTGCTCCATCATAAAGCTGCAGTAGCGCTCTTCCAGGTCGGCAAGTTGTGCCATGACCGTTTTTTTTGTCAGCATGTACAGCCCTTTCAGCGTGAAATTGTGCGGGCGCCTGTATGGTTAAAAAGCCGTATACCAATTCTATACCATACGGCTTGAAGGGTGCAAAAAGGTTTCTGTCCGGCAACGGGCCTAAAACAGCGCTTCAAGCCCGAGGTGGGCAATCTCCCTGCCGAAAGCATTCTCGACCATGATGCCGCCGGGATCCTTTTCAAGCATGTTTTTGCGCATTTCCTGCCGCCGCCGGATCAGCGGCTTCATATATTCATCGTCGCGCGGCTCGTCTTTTTGCCACAGTCCATAATAGACGTTCAGATAGTCCAGCGTCAGCTTCATAAGCCGGTCCTGATGCTCCCTGGTGCTGGGGTGAAAATCGGCATTGATATAATACGGCGACACCATGGCGCGAAACCAGTCAGGGTCGCGGCTTGAGGCGGGATAATGCGCCTTGC
>CAIRTM010000123.1 GCA_903881505.1 uncultured delta proteobacterium
GGCCCGGTGACGCACCGTGCCTGGTACCGCCTGGTGGGAGAGGAGGAGTGGACATCGCTTGCGGTGGGCACCGATCCTGACGGAACGTGGTATGCCTATGTAACGCTGCCCGTCCTTGATGCCGGCACGTACGAGCTGCTGTTTGACGTGGCTGACTGCGCGGGCCAGTACCGCACCCCCGGCTATTATTATTTCAAGGTTGAGTAGGCGCTGTAACAGCAGGTATTTTCGTGCACATAAAAAAGGCAGGGCCTCAGCGGCTCTGCCTTTTTTATATAGATAGCCTGCCTTCATGACACGGAATGAAAAGCACGGCACGAGCCGCGCACCGCTGCTGCCTGCATTGACTGGATTTTTTTTAAGAAGCTGTGCAACCGGCGTTTCGTGCCCGGTATTGGATGGCAGGCCAGTCGCTGCCGGGGTGCTGCGGTATGCGCGGTGGGCTGACGGGTTTGTTTTTTCTTGTTTGCGGGGCTATAGTAATATATGAATATGGACGAGCACAGGGGATAGCCATGAGAACTATAGCACTGATGCTGGGTGCGGCTGCCGTGTGGTATCTGCTGCAGGCCGTAATCCTGCCGCGATTCGGAGTGAAAACCTGACTGGCGCCTGTGAACCGCCAGGCGGCGGTCAGGGCTGACAACACTGACACCGGGAGTACCGGCGCTGAAAAATAACCGCGGCACCACAGCGCGGTACGCACATGGCGCGACGCTTATCCGCGGCATGAGTTCAGCCCGCATATGCAGTTCAGCGGCAGGGGGCCAATGACGTCCATGCATACCGACACCTTCGAAGAGACAATCTCGCTGTCGGGCTCCTGCGCCGCAGCCGAACTGCCCTGCGCGATGGTCGTGTTCGGCGGCTCAGGCGACCTGACAGCACGCAAGCTGGTCCCGGCACTGTTCCGCCTGTACCGGAACAATCTGCTGCCGCCGCGCTTTGCGCTGCTCGGCTGCGGCCGGACCGGTTTCACCGACACGTCCTACCGCGAACATTTGCGCGCATTCCTTGGCCCGGATACGGCGTCCGGCACTGACGGCTGGGACGCATTCGCCCGCGGCCTGCACTATCAGCAGATTGCCTACGACCGGCCCGGGGACGGTAAAAAACTGCTGGAGTCCCTGCGGAGAATCGAGTCTCAGCACGGCACTTCAGGCAACCGTCTGTTCTACATGGCCCTTCCTCCGGAGCTCTATGAGTCCGTTATCGCGCTTATCCAGCACGGCTGCCTGATGGCTGACTGCCCTGGCACCGGCTGCTGCTGGTCAAGGATTGTGGTGGAGAAGCCCTTCGGCCGGGACCTTGCCACGGCCCTTCAGCTTGACAGCACGCTGAAGAAGACCTTTACCGAAGAACAGATTTACCGCATCGATCACTATCTTGCAAAGGAAACGATCCAGAACATCCTGGTGTTCCGTTTTGCTAACGCGCTGTTTGAGCCGGTCTGGAACCGCCAGTTTATATCGCGCGTCGACATAACAGCCGTTGAAGATCTGGGCATAGAAAACCGTGCCGGCTATTATGAGCGGTCAGGGGTCCTGCGGGACATGTTCCAGAATCACATGATGCAGCTGCTGGCGTTGATCGCCATGGAGGCCCCGGCGCACTTTACGCCCGGCATGGTCAGTGATGAAAAGGCCAAGCTGTTTCAGTCGCTCCGGCCTTTTAATCCCCGGACTTTCGCCAGCCGTATTGTCATCGGGCAGTACGGCCCCGGCACCGTCGATAATCAGCCTGTGTGCGGCTATCGCGAAGAAAAGGGCGTTGACCCTGAATCGATCACGCCGACCTATGCCATGCTGAACATGTTCATCGATAACTGGCGCTGGCAGTCGGTTCCTTTCTACCTGAAGTCCGGCAAGCGCCTGGACCGGAAGGAAACCAGCATTGTCGTGCATTTCAGGGATGTTCCCCACAGCATATTCAGGGATATTATCGATCCGATTCCTCCCAACCGGCTTACGTTTGCCATTCAGCCAACGGAATCGATTACACTGTCATTTCAGGCAAAATCGCCCGGCACGGCCATGAGCGTCCGGTCCATGAATATGCGTTTTTCCTACGGGGAAGAAGACGCCCGGACGGTCGACGCCTACGAAAAGGTTCTGCTTGACTGCATCAACGGCGACAAGACGCTGTTTTTGCGTGAGGATTCAGAGTACCTGTGCTGGCATTTTTTGACGCCGGTCATTGAACGATGCGATCAGTGCCTGCAGCATGAAGGCGCGCTGCAGTTCTATCCGGCCGGAGGCATGGGCCCGCATCCTCCCGGATGGGCCTGGACCGGCAGAATCGAAACGCCCTGAGCCGGGGGCGCGGCAGTCCCGCAGCCCTTAAAAATGTTTTTATAAGTGCTTGACTATGCTTGGGGTGTCTTATATACTTTTTGTGAAACGCGGCATACGACAAATGGCAGGAACCGACCAGATATCACCTATTACAAAGGGGGCCAACATGCAGAAAAGAAAAATCAGTGCGATCGTAGCAGCTATTTTCGCGTTGTGCGTTTTTTCGACAGCAGCCCGGGCAGAGGATGAAAAGAAAATACAGCCCGAACTGGACATCAAGGCCCATCAGCTGATACGGCTGCACTATATCGGCGGGATATCGCCCGCTGACCTGACGGTCAAGGCCGGAACGACCGTCATCTGGATGAACGACTCGCGCGCGCCCGTTCAGCTGCAGTTCCAGGGCAAGCAGGTAACCATGGCCTGCAAGAGCCCGGTAAACTTTGTGATCGATGAGTTGGGTTCCTTTATATCCAATCTGATTCCGCAGGGTTCGGTCGCCAGCCTGTGCTTTGTCGAAAAGGGGTCATACGACTATGTTTTCCGCAAGGGCTCTACCGGCGCGACCTATGAGCAGCGCGACTCAATCAAGGAATTTAAAGGCAAGATCACGGTTGAATAGCGTTGGTAACAGCATGAAAAAAAAGACGGCATCTGCCGTCTTTTTTTTTGCTTCGATGCCGCTTGAGCCTGCCTTCAGCCGCCGATTCGCTCTATCATTGAACGGGCCAGCTCCCGGGCCGCTGCCATGTCATCATCATCGGGCGCAAACAGGGCCCTGAGGCCCGGTTCAAGCACATCAAAGCCCGCCTCTTTAAGGCCGGCAGTGATCAGATCGACGCTCTCGCCGCTCCAGCCGTAGGAGCCGAATGCCGCTGCAGTCTTTTTACCCGGTTTTAATCCGCGCATATAGCACAAAAGGTCGGCAACAGTCGGAAACAGGTTGCGGTGTATGGTCGGCGAGCCGAGCAGGAGGCCCGCGGATTCGAGCAGTGCCGCCATGATATCGCTCCGGTGGTTTTCGCGCAGGCTTAACAGAGCAACGTCAATACCGTGTTCGATGAGCGTTTCCGCAAGTACGCCGGCAATTTTTTCAGTGCTTTTCCACATCGTGTCATAGGCGACAACAATTTTTTTCCTGGTCATGCCGCTGCACCAGCGCTGATAGGCCTCCATGATGACCGGAATATGACTTCGCCAGATAATGCCGTGACTCGGCGCGATCATGTCGATTGCAAGGTTCAAATCCGCCACCTTTTTCAGCGTCGCGCTGATAAGCGGCGACAGGTGGGTGAGCAGGTTTGCGTAATACTTGCCGGCTTCAAACATGACGTCATGCATATCCGCTTCATCATCGAACCTGCCGGAGGTCGCGATGTGCTGGCCGAACCCGTCCATTGAAAACAGCAGGGACTCTTCGGGTATATAGCTGAAAATACTGTCAGGCCAGTGTATCATCGGCGTTTCGATGAATTCAATCGTGCGGCTGCCGATGCTGATGCGGTCGCCGGTTTTGACCGTTTCAAACGGCACGCCCGGGAAATATTTTTTGAATCCCCGTTCGGCCATTTTCCCGGTCAAAATTTTAGCCTGCGGATAGTCGCGCATAAACTGCGGTATTGAGCCCGAGTGGTCAGGCTCAAGATGATTCGATATCAGCAGATCGATGCTGGAGGGATCGATAATTTTTTTGATGCGTTCGATCATTTCAGCGTAAAAAGGCGCCTTGACCGTGTCGATGAGTGTCGTGGTCTCCACGTCCAAGGTGATGGTCTTGCCGCTCACAGTCTTCACGAAGATTTGCATCTCAACGCCTCCAAGTAGTAGTAGTAGTAGTAGTAGTAGTAGGTAGTAGAAGTAAAAAGAAGAAGTA
>CAIRTM010000124.1 GCA_903881505.1 uncultured delta proteobacterium
AAAATTTTTAATTTATTTTTCATGTTGCTAATTTTCTGCTGAATATCTCGGCAGGCAGCACAAGCCTGACAGTTCGTGCTGCAGCATTCGTTCATATCCCGGCAGCACATCATAAAAAAAGGCAGGGTCTCTTAAAGGCCCTGCCTGTGTGCGATCGATCGCTGCTGAGTTGCGCTTTCCTACAGCACCGATTTTATAAAAAACGGCTGTTGCTATCACCATATAAAGCCTCAGCCGCGGCAAGCCCTGCGGCATGGCCGGTCGAGAACGCGGCCTGCAGGTTATAGCCGCCCGTGTCGGCCTGCAGATCGAGGATTTCGCCCGCGAAATACACCCCCCTGACGAGCTTTGACTCCATGGTGTTCGGATCGACTTCGGCAGTGCTCACCCCTCCGGCGGTGATGATGGCTTCATCCAGGGGCCGGTGCCCGGTCACGGTGTGGGTAAAATTCTTCAGCCAGTCAATCAGGCGCTCGGTCTCGGGCTGTTTCAAAGCGGATGCCGGGCTTCCGGGCTTCAAGCCTGCCTGCGTGCAGCACACGCCCACAAGCTCGCGCGGCAAAAGCCCGCGCAGCAGGCTGCCCAGCTTCTCGGCCCCGCGGCTGCCGATGTCGCGCTTCAGGCGGGCGTGGAGCTTTTCGCGGCTGAGCGCGGGCTTGAGATCAATGGAGACCTGCACCTTTTTGCGCGCCAGCAGGGCGTCGACCGCCATGCCGCTCAGGGTTAAAATCACCGGCCCGTTCAATCCGTATCCGGCGATCTGCAGCTCGCCGAATTCTTCGGCGCGCTCGCGGCCGCTGATCAAAAGGCGTGCCCTGCAGTTGCGCAGGGACAGGCCGTCGCATGCGCACAGGCCCCTCTCGCGGGTCACAAGGCCGATGAGCGCGGGCCTTGCCGGCACGATCGTGTGCCCGAGCGCGCCGGCAAGGCGGTAGCCGTCGCCGGTTGAACCGGTTCTCGGATAGGATGCGCCTCCGGTAGCGGCAATCACGGCGCGGCAGGAAAACGCGCGCTGCCCGCAGCGCACGCCCGTGACACGGCCGCCCTCATGCATGATCTCCGTCGCCGGGCAGCCGCATACGATACGCGCACCGCAGCCTTCGCACCAGGCGCGAAGTGCCCGGGCAACACGCGGCGCGCGCACCCCTGCGGGAAACACCCGCCCGCCGCGCTCGGCGACAAGCCCGATGCCGATGCCGGAAAAAAAATCCATCAGGCTGCGGTTGTCAAAGGCTTCAAGGCTTGGCAGCAGGAAGCGGGCGCCGCTGCCGAAGCGCTTCAGGAATGCCGCATGCGCAGCCGTGTTGGTAAGGTTGCAGCGGCCCTTGCCGGTAATGCCCAGCTTGCGCCCCGGGTAGTCCATTTTTTCAAGCGCCAGCACCCGGGCGCCTGAGCGGGCAGCCTGCCCCGCAGCCATGAGCCCGGCCGCGCCGCCGCCGATCACGATGATGTCGCACGTGTCCATGGGCCCATAATCGCACAAACAGGGCCTGCGCGCAATGGCGCGCGATTGGCCGGCTCAAATTAATACTGTAAAAATGCGGCGCGGCAGTGTAGAATAGAGCATGGCAGGAAACAACCGTTTTAATCAAAAGGACTACTGCGATGCCAATGTATGAATTCCTCTGCGCCGACTGCGGCAGCGTGTGCGAACACATCGTCGCGGGCAGCGACAGGCTCAGCGGCCTGAGCTGCCCCGGCTGCGGCAGCGCCAGGCTGAGCAAGCTGATTTCAAAATCAAATATCGGCAAGGCCGCGGCGCCTGCGTGCGGCCAGTTCGGCTGCGACGCGCCCGGCAGCTGCTGCGGGCCGCAGGGCTGCCCCGGCGCCGGCGGCTGCTGCATGGCCTAGCCCCCGGCCTTTCAAGCCTGCACACACGGGACTTCCCCTTCAACCCGGAAACCGGTTGAGGCAGCACACCGCATCCGGCACAGACTGCGCCTTCACACTCACTATTATTTTCAGGAGATTTTTTTTATGAGCACGCAATGCAACGAAAACACCGGCTGCTCGAGCTGTTCGAGCGCCTCAGGCTGCGACCAGGCGAACAAAGAAGCCCATGAACAGAAAATGATCGCCCAGCGGCTGGCCGATATCGGCCGCACCTTCATGGTCATCAGCGGCAAGGGCGGTGTCGGCAAAAGCTCGGTTGCGGTCAATTTGGCCGCGACCCTGGCCGGCCAGGGCTTCAAAGTCGGCATTATGGACGCCGATATACACGGGCCCAACATCCCCAAGATGCTCGGCGTTGACGGCTGCAAACCCGTGGGCGGCGAGGGCGGGATCGCGCCGGTTGCCGTGACCGACAACCTGCGCGTCATGTCGATCGCGTTTTTCCTGGACAGCATCGACCATGCGGTCATCTGGCGCGGGCCCATGAAACACGGCCTGATCAAGCAGTTCATAGGCGAGGTCGCCTGGGGCACGCTCGACTACCTGATCATCGATCTGCCGCCAGGCACCGGCGATGAGGCCCTGAGCGTGTCGCACGTTCTTAAAAAGGTTGACGGCGCCGTGGTGGTGACCACCCCGCAGGACGTGGCCCTGCTTGACAGCCGCAAAAGCATTTCCTTCTGCCGCGAGATCAGCATCCCCCGCATCGGCGTGGTCGAGAACATGAGCGGCCTGTACTGCCCGCACTGCAATGAGCTGATCGACCTGTTCAAAAGCGGCGGCGGCGAGCGCATCGCGCGCGAGATGAAGGTGCCGTTTCTGGGCCGCATCCCCCTTGACCCGCAGATCGTCATGAGCACCGACGACGGCCGGGCCTACGTTACCCACAACCCGGACTCGAAGGTGGCGCAGGCATTCACCGCCGTGGCCGAGGCCTGGAAAAAACTCCTTGCCGGCTGAGCGGGGCCACGGCAGGATCGCGGGGCGAACGAGGCTGCTCAGGGCTGCGTCGGGCGTGCCATTGGGTTATCCGGGGCAAGCATGCGCAGATGCCGGGCATGGTCTTTGCCGCGCCCCTGCTGCCCGGGGTTTCCCTGGCCGGACGGTCGCCCGCGCATGAGGAGTTGTGCTATACTTACGTACGGGAGCGCGGCAATTGACTTTTCCGGCCCCGGTTTGTATAGTCGTGATGGTTTGAAATTTTTCGCAGTCCGGCAGGTGCACGAGCATGTCAAACCGCAGTTCGCGCCGTATGTTTTTGAAGCAGGCCTCATTCGCGGCGGCAGCCCTGATGCTCAGGCCTTCAGAGTGCCTGAGCGCGGCTGCCGTGCCCGGGCGTTCCGGGCCTTCCCGGCTGGCCATCATTATCGACGATGTCGGCTACAACCGCAAAAACGCCCGGGATTACCTGGCGCTGGGCGTACCCCTGACGTTTTCCATTCTGCCGCAGGTTACCTATTCAATTGAGCTGGCCGAGAGCATTCACGGCGCGGGGCATGAAGTCATGCTGCATCAGCCCATGCAGCCGCACAGCGCAGCTGCCGATCCGGGCCCCGGCGCATTGTACGTGCAGCACACGCGCTCCGAGATGGAGGCGATCGTCAGGAAGAATCTTGAGGATTTTCCCTTTGCCTGCGGGGTTAACAACCACATGGGTTCCATGTTCACCGAATCACGGCCCTGCGTTCTTGATATGCTTGATGTGTTCCGGCAGCGCTCATTTTTTTTCGTCGACAGTTTCACCACCAGCCAGTCGGTAGCGTTCCGCACCGCCCGCGAACTGAACATGGCGGCGGCCTACCGTAATGTTTTTATCGATAATGATCCGCATGCCGACAGCATATACCGGCAATTGCATGCGGTCCGGCAGCGCGCCCTGCGGACCGGCAGCGCGATCGCCATCGGACATCCGCGCCCTGAAACCGTACGTGTGCTTGACGCCTTTTTGAAGGAAATACGGGACGACGGCATCGAGCTTGTGTACGCTTCGGCCATGGCGCGTGAACGAACCGGCGCGCCTGCGCGTTCCTGAACTGATGCGGTGCATGCACAGGCCTTGAACGCCGAGGGCCTTTCTTGCCTGCAGCCGCCCGAACCCCCGCGAAAGAACCGGCCATGCCCCCTCCGGCCCGACGCACTCCCGGATCAACGCAAGCGTCTACATTCCTTTTGGCCACGCTATCCGGAGCGGGGATTGCGCTCACGCTGGGCTGCCTTGCCTGTATGGCGCTTGCGGGGGACTACCCCGCCGGCGACCACTTTGACGGCACGCGATTTTTCAATCCCGGAGAGACTAATAAACAGGGCTTCCGGGAATTTTTGACCTGGGTACGCAACCGCCGCCGCGGACCGTGGCAGGAATGGGTCGACATCACGCCCGGCCCGGCACCGCCGGCCTGTGCGGGCGGCGACGAGCTGCGCGTAACCTTTGTCAATCACAGCACCTTTCTCATCCAGCTTGCGGGTCTCAATATCCTGACCGACCCGGTCTGGTCCGAGCGCTGCAGCCCGGTATCGTTTGCGGGCCCCAAACGCGTGCACGTGCCGGGCATACGCTTTGAAGACCTGCCGCGCATCGACATTGTGCTGGTCTCGCACAATCACTACGACCACATGGACATAGCGACCCTGCAGCGCCTGCAGAAACAATATGCCCCGCGCATCTATACGCCCCTTGGCAACCGGGCCGTGCTCGCGCGCCACGGCATGCGCGATGTCGTTGAAATGGACTGGTGGCAGGAACTGCGGCTGGGTGACTGCCTGCGGCTCATCTGCGTGCCGGCGCGCCATTTTTCAAGCCGCGGCCTGCGCGACCAGAACAAAAGCCTGTGGAGCGGGTTCGTGATTGACGGCGGGCCCGGCGCCGTGTATTTTGCCGCTGACACCGGAACGGGCCCGCATTTCGAGCAGATCGCCAGTCGGTTTCCCGACATCAGCACGGCCCTGCTGCCCATCGGAGCGTTTCTGCCGGAGTGGTTCATGGGGCCCCATCACCTCTCGCCCGCCGATGCCGTGCGCGCCCACGCGGTCCTGAAGGCCCGCACCAGCATTGCATCGCATTTCGGCACGTTCCCGCTGGGCGATGACGGCCAGTTTGAGCCGGAAACCGCGCTGCTCGACGCGCTGCGCGCAGCCGACATGGACGCGACCCGATTTCTGATCCCGCACCCGGGCGAGGCGTTTACCGATCTGCGATAGCGGTGCTTGTCTTTGTGTCTCTATCGGAATCGGTATCGGGGTCGAATTACTTCATCTGCCGCAATGCTATTCGATTACGATTTCGATGCCGATAGCGGTGAAACCCTGTCCTGGGTATCGGGCTGAACTGCCAGAAAGAATATGGGCGGCTGAGGGGCGTAATCTACTGCTGGGCCTTTTTATACTTTTTGATCAGCAGGTCGCGCTTGAGCTTTGAGACCTTGTCGATAATCAGCGTGCCGGACAGATGGTCGATCTCATGCTGCAGGGCCCGGGCGAGCAGCTCCTCGGCGTCGATGTCGAGCTCCCTGCCGGAAGGGTCCAGACCGGTGACCCGCACACGCGTGCTGCGCTCAACGTCAACATTGATGCCGGGCAGGCACAAACAGCCCTCTTCCATGGTTTCAGCGCCTTCAGCCTCGAGGATTTTCGGATTGATCAGCGCCAGCGGCCCGTCGCCGATATCGAGCACGATAAGCCGGCGGGTGATACCGACCTGCGGCGCGGCCAGGCCGATGCCTTTATCCTCATACATGGTTTCAAGCATGTCGCGCGCAAGCCGCACGACCTCGTCATCGATCACATCGATCGGTTCGCATTTTTTGCGCAGCACCGAGTTGGGATAGCGCAGAACTTCAAGCTTTGCCATAGATGCTCCCGTACATACCGCCCTGCCGCGGGCCTTCCTACCTGCCGTCAAGGCTGCTCAGAATCCAGGGCCCCTTTGCGGTAACCGCGACCGTGTGCTCGTAATGGGCCGAGAGTTTGCCGTCCTGCGTCACGGCGGTCCAGCCGTCATGCAGAACCCGTACCTTGTGCGTCCCCTGGTTGACCATCGGCTCAAGCGCCAGCACCATGCCTTCCTTCAGACGCGGGTTGAACGCGGCCGGGGAATAAAAATTGGGAATCTGGGGGTCCTCGTGCAGGCTGCGGCCGATGCCGTGGCCCACGAAATCGCGCACCACGCTGAAACCGTGATCCTCTACATGCCGCTGCACGGCCGTTGAAATATCGGCCAGGCGGCCGCCGGGCACGGCTTTTTCTATACCTTTATACAAGGATTCCTCCGTGACGCGCAGCAGCTTGCGGGCTGCGGGCGTTATGTCGCCGACCGGCAGCGTTACGGCAGCATCGCCATAAAAACCGTCCAGCAGCACGCCGACATCCAGGCTGACGACGTCGCCGTTTTTGATACGCCGCTTGCCGGGTATGCCGTGCACCACTTCCTCGTTGATCGAGATGCACAGTGCAGCCGGGAAACCGTGATAGCCCTTGAAGGCCGGCCCTGCGCCTTCGGCGCGTATGGCCTGCTCGGCCAGGGCGTCGAGCGCGGAGGTCGTCATGCCGGGCGTGATTTTTTCGCGCAGCAGGCGCAAAACCCTGGCCACGATCTGGTTGGCGGCATGGAGCTTCTTCAGTTCAGCGTCACTTTTCAACACAATCACAGCATCAAACCCTGTACAGATCGCGGCCGGTTCAGCATGCGGCGCTTCATAGCAACAAAAAATACCATAACATTTTACACGCTGCGGGGCATTCATGCAAGCCGGCAGACTGAAACCTGTGATACAGGCCGTTGCCGGCACGCTTTTTTTCAGCTGCGATACAACATATGCCGCCCGGCCGGAATTCCCGTTGGCATGCGGTGGAATCCGTGCGGACCTCAAAATCTTTTTTATAGTGACATCAGCCCCTGCATGAAAATGGCAGCCACAAGCGACAGGATGGCGTAAAACTCGGGAAATGCCACCAGCACCAGGGCCTGCCCGAAAACAGTATGGCCGCCTGCGTAAGCGGCAATACCAGTTTAAAAGCTCAGGTTCTCAGCAGCGGCATCAGGAGAATTGATGCAACCAGCGACAGAATCGCATAAAACTCGGGAAATGCCGCCAGCATCATGGTGGTTCCGAAAACATTTTTTCCCTGCGCGGTTGCGGCAATGCCGTCGGCGCATACCTTCCCCTGCCAGATGGCCGAAAAAAAACAGGAGAAAAACATGCCGATGCCCGCCGCCAGAATGATTGAGCTGTGGAACAGCGAGATGTCGGGGGTGACGAAGTTTTTATAGAGTACAAACGCTACAAAACCATAGAGGCCCTGTGTTGCGGGGGGCATGACAAGCGCGAGCCCGGCGCCGAACATCTCCGGCTTTTTTTTGATAAGACCCAGAAAAGCCGCACTGCTGATGGCCAGTCCGATTGCCGAACCTGCGCCGCCTCCGCCGATCATAAGGCCAAGGCCTGCTGTTGCCAGAATATCCATACATGACCTCCTGAATAAATAAAACGTTGCAGCTATTTTGCTCTGATAGAAGCCCTGCAAAAGGGAAGAAACTGTTTGCCTCCCCACTCAAATCCGAGATTTTTAAAAAACTCGACAAATGTCAGCCTGACGGGGTGTACAAAGGCGCCGACAATTGAAAGGGCAAAATTCAGGGCATGACCCCCGACCAGCAGCAGCACGGTACAGATAATCCAGGGCGAGGCGAACTCTACGGCATTGTCTTGTGTTATGAGCCCGAGCGCCATGCCGTTGAAGGTGCTTCCCAGAAGCCCGCTGCACAGGCCGAGCGCAAAAAGGCGTATATATGAAAGCATGTCGCCGAGAATGCCGGTGGCAAAATTATACAGGTCCCACAGGCCCAGCAGCGGCCGCACAAAAATCTTCTTTCCCGGGCTGTTGAACAGCAGCACCATGACTGCTCCGCCCAGCAGAAGAAGCTTGCCGGATGCCAGCGGCAGCGCGAGCAGAAGGCTTCCCAGCTGCCATTTTCCAACGGCAAACTCGCCGATGGCCAGATTGAACGCATTGATATGCGCCCCCCAGACCAGCAGGCCCAAAAACATCATGGCCTGGGAAACCGGCATAAGCCCGCTGATGAGCCCGCCCCGGCGGATGCGCACGATTGTCTGCATGGTCATGGCGACAAGTATCTGGATAAACCCCAGCAGCAATGAAAAATTCATGGCGGGAAATTCAACAACCCCTGCCTGTGTTTTATAAGAACTGAGAAAACAGTACTGCGCCCCGCCGGCAAAGAATGCCCGCTCAATGCCCGGCCCCCCGAAAAGCGGCTCGCCAAAGCAGCTGTTGAGCAGCAGGCCGCACAGGATTGTCATGGCCCCGAGTATCATGGACAGCACCGCATAGGGCCGTATCCCCGCCGACGCTTTGCTCCAGGCCAGCGCGGCAGCAAGCACGATGATCGCACCATAGGCGACATCGCCCAGGCACAGGCCCACAAAAAGAGAAAAAAACGGCGCCAGAACCGGCGTGGGATCAATCTCCCCGTAGCCCGGCAGCATGTAGAGCCGGGTGACCGGCTCGAAAAGGCGGGCAAAAGCCGAATTCTTCAGCAGCACCGGCACCTGTTCCTCCGGGCCGGGATCGGCCGTGGAGCACCAGAGGGTAAACCGCGAGCACAGGCGGCGCAGCTCTTCCTCCCGGTCTGCGGGGTAAAATCCCTGCATGGCCAGCACCCTGCCGTCAGTCAGGCTGGCGAAATCAAGGCCGGCGTTTTTAAAGGAAAAGGCGTCCTGTTTTTCAGCCAGAAATCCCAGGAGCTGCCCCCTGTAGCCGGCAAAGGCAGCGAGCTTTTCCTCTATCTGCCTGATCTGTCCGGCAAGGGCGGTTTTTTTTGCCGCAATCTCGCGCAGAGAGTGCTGGGGCAATGGCACTTCCTGCGCAGTGCTGGCATCCGGCACAGCCCCCCCGATAACCGCAAAAAAAACAAAGGGCTGGCGCCTGGATCCCTCGGCAATCAGCAGGCCGCTTGCGGCAAGGCGGGCGAACTCTTTTTGGTGCGCCGTGTAGAGCCGGACGGGAACGCCTGCCGCTTCAAGCTTTTTGACGATCGCAGGATCAACAGCGCCGAGGGGCAGCTGCTGCTGCTCGTCGCGCTCCAGGTTTTTCATCTCGGCCGCAAGGGTTTCGCGGCGCTGCCTGAGCAGCAAAAATTCAGCCACGACCGGCAGCAGGTCGCCGCCTGATTCAGCAGCGCCCTCACAGCCCTTTTTGAGCTGCGCCAGTTCATGCAGCACCCGTTCGGTTTCCCTGATTTCCAGCTCAAGAGAGCGCAGGGGGCCGGTGTCCTTATGCTCATCCTCGACGATGTGCACAAAGCCGGCATCCTGCAGCGCCCCCAGGAACTGCTTTTTTTCCTGATGGTACAGCAGGAGGGAAATTTTTTTCATTTTGACAATCATGCTGCCAGCTCCGCCTGTGAGAGCTTCTGCTTCAAAATTTTCTGCGAGGCCTTGGCCAGATTCTCCTCGTCCTCCAGGAAGCGGCGTATTTTCAAAACAGCCTCCTGGTATTCAGGTATTTGAACCTTTTCATACAGGTTGACCTTCTGGGTTGTTTTTTTCCTGGCAAGCTCCAGCACGTCAACCGTATGCCGGGCAAGCTCGGCCCTGATGGAAAGCTCCACCATGCTTTTGAGCATCTCAATGCCGCCGGGAATCCAGGACGGAAGGCCGAACAGGCTGCAGTGCCGCACGGAAAAAACAACCTGCCGCAGCAGCGGAATTTTCACGCCCGCAATTTTTTTTGCCTCCGTGACGATTTTCTCCAGCGCCATCAGATCCTCGGGGAACTCATGCCACAGCGGGAAGGAGCTCCGTATGTCGGCATTCTTTTTTTCGATTTCCCGCTCCAGGGCCAGGGCCTCCTGCTTTGCTTTCTGCACTTCGAGCCGCAGCGCCGTCTCCTTTGCCATGAGCGTGGGCAGGGCCTGCTCTCTGATGCGCAGCGCTTTGCTCAGATGGTGCAAATACGTTTTGTTGTACTGAAATGTAACGGGCATAAAAAAATCGCTTACACTCGATGAGCTGGTTAATCCAGGGGTTCCAACAGACTTTATTGAACCCAATACGTATCCATGACCTCCTGCTTTATGGCCACTTCCTCGCGCGTGAAATGCTTGCCCAAAAGGTGCCAGGCTGTATCCAGCATGCTGTCAATCTCAATATTTATATCAATTGCCAAAAGCTCCCGCGAGTATTCGCGGGCAAAGTCGAGCGTGCGCCTGTCATAGTCGGTGAGATCGAACCCGTTTTCAAGCTTGGTTTTTGCGCCTGCGGCATCTGCATACAGGCGCACGCAGGCGTTCATGAGATGCGGGTGGTCTTCGCGCGTTTTCCTGCCGATAACGAGCTGTTTCAGGCGCGAAAGGCTGCGGAACGGATCGACAATGACCTTGCTGATGTCCGTATCACGGCGCAGGTACAGCTGGCCCTCGGTGATATAGCCCGTGTTGTCGGGAATGGCATGCGTAATGTCGCCGCCTGAAAGCGTGGTAACGGCAATGATGGTGATGGAGCCGCCGCCCGGGAACTGCGCCGCCTTCTCGTAAATTTTTGCCAGATCGCTGTAGAGCGACCCGGGCATGCTGTCTTTGGATGGGATCTGGTCCATGCGGTTGGAGACGATGCTGAGCGCGTCGGCATACAGCGTCATGTCCGACAGCAGCACCAGCACCCTGGCGCTGCTGTCAAGGGCAAAATATTCCGCCGCGGTCAGGCACATGTCCGGCACGAGCAGGCGCTCGACCGGGGGGTTCTCCGTGGTGTTCATGAAGCTGATAATGCGGCCGAGCGCGCCGGCGTTTTCAAACGTATTTTTATAGTAGAGGTAATCATCATTGCTCATGCCCATTCCGCCCAGGATGATAATGTCTGCTTTGGCGCGCAGGGCCACCTCGGCCATGACCTGATTGAACGGCTGGTCCGGATCGGCGAAAAAGGGGATTTTCTGCCCTGATACGATGGTGTTGTTGAGATCGATGCCGGCGATGCCCGTGGCGATGAGTTCCGAAGGCTGCATGCGGCGCACGGGGTTCACGGACGGGCCGCCGATTTCGCGCTCCTCGCCATCCACTGCCGGACCATTGTCGATGGGGCTGCCGTAGGCATTGAAGAAACGGCCCTTCAAGTCATCAGAAACTTTTAGCACCGGCGGCGTGCCCAGAAAAACCACTTCGGCATCGGTGGGGATGCCCCGGGTGCCGGGGAATATCTGCAGGGTTACCCTGTTGCCGATGATTTTTACCACCTGAGCGGGCCGGCCGGCCACAAAAGCCATCTCCTCATTGGTAATGCCATCGGCGGCAATCGTGCAGGTGGCTTTGGTAATGTTTTCAATATGGGTATATATTTTTTGAAATACGCGTGATTTCATAATACTGCGATTCAAAGTTTACCAATCAATGACTGCCGCCATGAATCGGTCGGCTTTGAATCAGCGGGCCCTCCTTTCCGAAAGAGCGGCGGCAAGTTCTGTTTCAAGAGCCTTGAAGCGTTCACTCATGAATTCCTGATAGTTCATCTGCCGGAGTATATTAATAAGGTGCTTGAAGTACGCACCGACCTGCTCGAAATCATCGAAGCTAAACGGGCTGCTGCAGAGATCAAGCACCGTATTGACCATATACTGCTGCCTGACAAGGGGGGTTGAGGCGTCTATGGGGTCAAAGGCATCCTGCTGCAGAATGGCAAAATCAATGATCTCCGCCTTGTTAAAGGCAACATGATAGTCAAGGGGCACGCCGTCATCCCCGAGAATGTGAATCTGGTCGCGGGCTTCCTTGCCCCGCAGGAGTATATCCTTGAGCTGCACCACCTTGTTGACCCAGCCGGGTTCAACGGTTGTATCCAGCTGCTCGATGACCTCCCGGTATTCAAGATATTTCGAGTAACTGTCTATGGGGTCAACGGCCGGGTAGCGCTTGCTGTCGGAGCGGGCCTGCGACAGGGCATAAAAGCAGCGCGCGGCCTTTTTGGTGGACTCGGCAACCGGCTCCTTGAGATTGCCTCCCGCGGGGCTCACGGTACCGATGAAGGTGATGGAGCCTGTTGTACCGTTGTTCAGATTGACAAAGCCGGCGCGGGAATAAAAATTTGCTATAATGGCCGGCAGGTCCATGGGAAAGGCGTCGGGGCCGGGCAGCTCTTCCATGCGGTTTGACATTTCCCGCAGGGCCTGCGCCCAGCGCGACGTGGAGTCCGCCAGCAGCAGCACCTTCAAGCCCATCATGCGGTAGTACTCGGCGATGGTCATGCCCGTATAAACCGATGCCTCGCGGGAGGCAACCGGCATATTGGAGGTGTTGCAGATGATGATGGTGCGCTCCATGAGCTTACGGCCCGTGCGCGGATCGTCAAGCTCCGGAAATTCCTTGAAAATTTCAACGACTTCATTGGCCCGCTCGCCGCAGGCCACCAGCACGATCAAATCAGCCTCGGCGTATTTTGAAATGGCATGCTGCAGCACGGTCTTGCCGCAGCCGAACGGACCGGGAATAAAGCCTGTGCCGCCCTCTGCCATGGGGTTCAGAGTGTCGATGGCCCGTACGCCCGTCTCCATGATTTTAAAGGGACGCGGCTTGTCGGCATAGCCCCGCACTTCAACCTTGACCGGCCAGCGCATGATCATGTTCAGGCTGCGCTCCCCGCCGCCGGCATCGGCGATGACGGCTATGGTGTCGCACGCCCGGTAGTCTCCCATGGGTACCACGGACACTACGGTGCCGGCGCCCTCAAAATCAAAAGGCACCATGATTTTATGCTCGATCCAACCCTCCCTGACGCTGCCCAGCCAGTCAGCGGCCCTGACCGTGTCGCCCGGCCTGACCAGGGGCGCGAACCGCCACACGGCGTTTTCATCGAAAGCGGGCGTGTATTCACCGCGGGTCAAAAATACGCCGGCCATGGCGTCAAGGTCGTTTTGCAGGCCGTCATAGCTTTTCGACAGCATGCCCGGCCCCAGCGTTACTTCGAGCATACGGCCGGTGAACTCGACTGTGCATCCGACATACAGGCCGCGCGTGCTTTCAAAAACCTGTGCATATGCCAGGGAGCCTGTAATTTTTATGACTTCCGCCATCAGCTTCGTGCCGTTCAGGTCAATGTAGCAAATTTCATTCTGCGCAACCGGGCCATCCGCCTCTATGGTTACGAGATTTGCAACAATGCCGACGACTCTGCCATGCGTACTCATTCACACCTCCGCCACGACATCTTTAAAATTATTGCATTCTCATTCAGCATAGTTAAATTTTCAGGACAGCGGCCTTGAAGCAATTCCGCAGCCCACATCCGACACCGGTAACGTGAAACAGCCCTGTTACGTTACCCCGCGTCTTTAGCTGAAAAACCCTGTTTCATTCCCTGAACGAGCAGCTCGAACCTGCGCCTGCCCTCTGTCGGATCAAGCCGCTGCCAGCGCTCGACGATAAACAGTTTTAAAAAAAACACCAGAATACTTTCGATATGAAAACCCGAAAACAGCCCGTATTCATCAAGGGTGTTCCAGCGAAGCTGATCCAGGGCCTTTTCACGGACCGCCATATCGCCCTGTGCAAGTTCCATGATCTGTTCGGCCCACGGCAGAAGGGGCGTCAGCCCAAAATCGGGGGCCGTACTCTTAAAAATCTGCTCCGCAACATCGTTCCTGCATATAATCGAGGAGGCAAGGAGCCTGGCATGCCCGTGCTCCGGGCTGGCGTCCGGGTGCAGGCCGCTGCTGATAGTGACTCCGGCCAGAAAATTTCTAAGGTTAAGCTCAAAGGTAAACCATTCGGCAATGAACGAATTATCGTGCTGCGTGACCTCGTCATAGAAAAGCCAGTTGAGCTGATCTTCAGCGGAAAGTTCGGGAAAAAGCTGGCGCGACTCCTTCTGCGCCTGGATAAAATGCTGCATGTAGCCGGGAAGAAGGTCGGGCGTCCTGATTGCCTGCAGCAGCTCTTCAGGGGAAAAATTCCCTTCCGTCATAAAGGGGCGCTGCCGCGACTCAAGCTGGTTTACCAGATTCGCATTGTCAAAAGGGAGCCTGATAAGCCTGAGAAGAGCCAGATCTTCATCGGCGATAAAGCCGGTTATGTCATCCATCAAAACGCGGCTGCGGTGCGCCGTTTTTTTTTCCTCAAGCGCCAGGTCGGGCAGCGCCGTCACAAGATAGTAATAATTGCTGCGCATGGCTGTGCGTGTCATGAACCGAAAAGGAAGCTCCTGGTTTTGGGCCGCACATACTCTTTAAGGAATTCCTTAAAATCATCATCGGCGAAACTTATTTTATAGGAACTTCCGGCCGGCTGTATTTGAAAGCCTCCCTTGATTTTTTTTGAAAATTGCAGAAACAGCCCTTTGGACAGCTGCTCCTGAAGCGCGCTTTTCAGGGCCTGATCAAGCTCGCTGCGCCTGCTCTCAGGCAGCAGCACGGCAAGCGAAGGAGCTTCGCAGCCGGCGGGCTTCCAGCTTTGAAGAACGGCTTTCAGAAAATCCGTTATTGTTGCCGGATTTGAAAGGGCCGCAGCAACAGGTGTATCAACGGCTTCAAAAACGAGCGCATCAATGATCTGCTGCCGGAAAGCCTGCACGGCCTGGCTGCAGGAGAGCCGCATGTCGGCCTCTATGTTCCGCCGCAGTTCTTCGGCTTTTTTCCTGGCATCGGCCAGTATCTCGTCGGCCTCACGCCGCGCGCCTTCAAGTATGGCCCCGGCCTTTTTTTCGGCTGCGCCTATGATTGTCTGCGCCTGCTGCTCGCCTTTTTCGACGCCTTCGCGGTAGATTTTTTCAGTCAGTTCCTGAAGCTTGCTGTCCATGCACGCCCTTCCTGTAGTGTATATGCTGCGTTCCGGGAGGCAGTCCGCCGCGCGGCTAACGCGCGTGCTGAGCTTCGCGCATTGCAGCAGCCTGTCATGCCGGCCGGCAGCTTTGCTCAATGGCCGGGGATACAACTGGTGCTGGATGTATAACAAATGCGAGCGCTAAAAGCAAATTCTAACAAAGGCGGCAACAAGGATGGGGAGGGAATGCGGAAGGCGAGAATCCCGTCCGCACGCGCCGTAAGGGACAATGCTATTGACATGCCCGTCAGCTTTACCTATAGTTGCACAAGCCAACAGCGTGTTGTTGTCAAAAAGTCTCTGCCGGTACGATGAGCCTGTCCGGAGTGCCTTAGCGGGCACTGCAGCGGCAAACCGGGCAGTAAACGCTGAACATTTCCACTGAGGAGTCAAACCATGAAGCTGAAAGCGCTCAAGGAGCATCTGCAAAGAATACCTGACGATTATGATGTCACCATCGGCACGTACATTATCAGGGAAGGCGACACGAACCTGCAGTATTTTGCCGCGCACGGCGAAAACTTTATCGCGATCAATGATGACGCAATACTCGGGATTTCGCAGCGGGACGACATGAAGCAGGTGTGCATCATCGGCCTGCAGAAACAGGTCATGCATTTCGGCAGCGGCGATTTTTCAAAAGATTCGGAATAGCTGCGCGCGCCCTCAGGGGCCTGCCCTGCCCGTGCTGCTTCTTCCTGACAAACCGCAAAGCCCGGCTGATACCAGCCGGGCTTTGTTGCGTTAAACTGCAGGATGCCGTGTGCCGCTTACTTTTCGCGCACCATGGTGCCTTCCCAGGTGCTGACTTTCTGCGCTTTCGTACCCTTGAAAAATTTATAGGTCACGGACTTGGACTCGGTGTAGAACTGCACGCCGTCACGGCCCATGCAGTGCAGGTCACCGAAAAATGAATCCTTGTGGCCGGAGAACGGGAAATAGGAAACCGGAACCGGGATGCCGACATTCACGCCGACCATGCCGCCGTGGGTGCGGTAGACGAACTCGCGGGCATAGTAGCCGCTCTCGGTGAAGATGGCGGACCCGTTGGCAAACGGACTTCTGTTCATCTGGGCCAGGCCGTCTTCAAAATCCTTGCAGGTCTTGATAAATGTTACCGGGCCGAATACTTCCTGCTGGCCGCAGGTCATGGACTCGGTCACATTGTCGACAATCGTCGGGCCGACGAAAAAGCCGTTCTCAAAACCGGGGACTTTGCAGTTGCGGCCGTCAAGTATGATTTTCCCGCCCTCCTTCTCAGCCGTATTGATCCAGTTGGTTACAAACTGCTTGTGCTCGGCCGACACAACGGGGCCGACTTCCGTTTTAGGATCATAGGCGCAGCCCACGATGCGCTCGCGTGCCAGTTTGAGGAAGTGATGCATGAATTCTTCCTTGGCAGCCTCCTCGATAACCAGCACGGGCAGGGCCATGCAGCGCATGCCCGCGCAGCCGAATGTCGAATTGACAATACGCGATGCCGAAACGGACAGCTCGGCGTCGGCAAGGATAAGGGCATGGTTCTTGGCTTCGGTCAGGCACTGCACACGTTTGCCGTTCAGCGCGGCTGTTGAATAGATGTGTTTGCCGACCGAGGTCGATCCGACAAAGGAAACGCCCCTGACATCGGGGTGCTCAAGCAGAAGATCAGCCTCATTGCGGCTGCAGGTGACGAGATTCACGACCCCCGGGGGCAGCCCGGCCTCGATGGCCAGCTCAAGGATGCGCATGGAGGTAATGGGCGTCAGGCTCGCGGACTTGAGCACGAAGGTGTTGCCGCAGCTTATGCAGAACGGTATCATCCAGCCCCAGGGTATCATGGCCGGAAAGTTGAAGGGCACGATGCCCGCGAACACGCCGATAGGCTCGCGGTACATGACCGTGTCGTGGCCGCCGGCGACATTGAGCAGCGAGTCGCCCTGCATCAGGTAGGGGGTCGCGCAGGCGCATTCCACGACCTCGATTGCCTTGAGCACATCGCCGCGCGCCTCGTCAAGGTTCTTGCCGAGTTCCTTCGAGCAGCTGAGCGTCAGGGCCTCAAGGTGGGCGTCCATCAGGGTCTTCAGGCGGAACATGACGGCGATGCGGCGCTGCACCGGCGTGGTGCTCCATTTCGGGAAGGCGGCTTTCGCGGCGGCGACCGCTTCCATGACTTCCTCGCGCGTGCAGCAGGGCGCCTCGGCGATAACCTCGCCGGTGCTTGAGTCCGTTACCTGCATGTATTTCGCCGTCTTTGATTCTTTCCACTGGTTGTTGACGCAGTACTTTAATTTTCTGGCGTCGGACTTCACCACCGTCAGGTAGCGCTTCTTTACAACCGGCGAATCATTCAGGTTGTAAAGGTCATCGTTTTTCACTGTCTCACTCATGTCATCTCCCGTTTGGTGCGTTATAAGGTGATACGCTTTTACAGCGTAACTGTAGTGCAGGGATTTCTGCCGCCCTGACGTGTTCCGTCAGCGGCCTCATGGCTGCGTTGTATCAAAAAGCGGGTTCAGCGGTATGGATCGTTGGCGGGCGACTGCCGGGCTGTGGCTGCCCGAAAGGATCGTTTGTGCGTATTAGGCCCCAAGTATCATGGATGAAGATACATACCTCATTTCACCTGCCCCCGGCCATGGTCATAACCGCGCCGGCAATCCACAGCGTCATGCCAAGGGCAAAGAGCACCTGCGCGGCGCGTCGGACACCATTATACTGCTTATCCGGCTCCTTTGCAAGCTTTTGGAGCCGCCGCAGCCGGGCTTTTGCACTATTAGCAAGGATCAGGGCGAAAAAAAAGGCCGGCATCCCCAGCCACATCATCAAAGCGCTCATCGGCATTCCCGACAGATAATAATCATGCCGCGCCCGGCACACGGGCAGCCAGCCGCGGCAGAGTGCTGCTTTGTGCGCTCGTCCATAGAAAAAGGGAGCGCCGCGGGGCGCTCCCTTTTGACATCCCGATATGCCGCCCCTGTTATTTCTCAACAGGGATGCGCATGTTGTAAAAGGAGCGGTACACAAAGATCGCGGCAATTCCCAGGAAGATCGAGCCGATGATTCCGGTGCCGCTCTTCATCACAAGCGCCATTTCCATTGCGAGAAGCCCGAACAGCGTGGTGAACTTGATGATCGGGTTGAGAGCAACGGAAGAGGTGTCCTTGTAGGGGTCGCCGACGGTGTCGCCGATAACGGCCGCAGCGTGGAGATCTGAGCCCTTTTCCTTCAGGTCAACCTCGACCACCTTCTTGGCATTATCCCAGCAGCCGCCGGCATTTGCCATGAAAATCGCCTGAAACAGGCCGAACACGGCGATTGCAATCAGGTAGCTGATGAAAAAACAGCAGGGAAGCGATGCCTGCACCTTCTGTGCGATCGTAGCATTCGCAGCCACCGCAGAGGGCGATGAATAGAATGCAAACGCCAGGGCAAAGCAGAAAATGGCAACAAAGATATTGAACATGCCCTTCTGCGCATACTGCGTGCAGATTTTGACGACTTCCTTTGAGCTTTCAGTCGACGCCGACAGGTTGGCGCTGTCATCAAGCTTGATATTGTTCTTGATATACATGACAGCGCGATAGGCGCCGGTGGTCACTGCCTGCATGGAAGCGCCGGTAAACCAGTAAATAACAGCACCGCCGCAGAGGAATCCGAGCAGCGAGTAGGGGTTCAGAAGATTCAGGATCAGTTCGGGTTCAATGCCGAGTGATTTCTTCAGGAGCAGAATCAGCGAAAAAATCATGGTCGTTGCGCCGACGACGGCCGTGCCGATCAGAACCGGCTTTGCGGTCGCCTTGAAGGTATTGCCGGCGCTGTCATTTTCTTCCAGGAACTGTTTTGAAACCTCAATGTTCGGTTTGAAGCCGAAGTCCTTCTCAATTTCTTTTTCAACGTTGGGAATGGACTCAATGAGCGACAGCTCATAGATTGACTGGGCGTTGTCCGTAACCGGGCCGTAGCTGTCAACGGCGATGGTAACCGGCCCCATGCCGAGCATGCCGAAGGCCACAAGGCCGAATGCAAAGATTGAAGAGTACAGCATCATGTCTGCGGGAATATGGGTGCTTGCCCAGTACGCGATGCCCATAAGGCCCGTAATCGCCATGCCGAGCCAGAAAGCGCTGAAATTGCCGGCGACAAGCCCGGAGAGTATATCAAGGGACGCGCCGCCTTCACGGGCAGCGGTAACGCACTCCTGGCAATGCCGTGAGCTCGAGCTGGTAAATGCTTTAACCAGCTCAGGAATAACTGCCGCCGCAAGGGTCCCGCAGCTGATAATGATCGAGAGCCAGAGCCAGAGACCGCCCGGCATGCCGCCCAGCTGCCACTTGCTGATGATGAAGGTTACGATAATTGAAACGATCGAGGTGACCCACACGAGCGAGGTCAGCGGTTTTTCAAAGTCAAACTTCTTGGCATCGCCGGAACCGGTAAAGGCCTTGTTGATGTAGTATGAAGCGATCGAGGTGACGATCATCAGGATGCGCATGATAAAAACCCAGGTCAGCAGGAGCTTCTGGGTGTCGATATTGCCCACCGCCAGAACGATGAAGCTGATGAGTGCAACGCCCGTGACGCCATAGGTCTCGAAACCGTCGGCGGTGGGGCCGACGCTGTCGCCCGCATTGTCGCCGGTGCAGTCGGCAATGACGCCCGGGTTGCGGGGGTCGTCTTCCTTGATGGTGAAGAAGACCTTCATGAGGTCGGAGCCGATGTCGGCGATCTTGGTGAAGATGCCGCCGCAGATGCGCAGCGCGCTCGCGCCGAGCGATTCGCCGATCGCAAAACCGACAAAGGCCGCGCCCGCGTACTCGCGGGGCATCCACAGCAGGATGATGAGCATCATGATGAGCTCAACGCACACCAGCAGAACGCCGATGCTCATGCCGGCGGACAGGGGGATATTAAGCAGTTTGATAGGCTTTCCCTCAAGGGAGGCAAAGGCCATGCGGCTGTTCGCAAGGGTGTTCATGCGGATGCCGAACCAGGCAACGCCGTAGGAGCCCAGGATGCCGATGACGGACCACATGAGTATAAGCAACACGCCGCTTGCGTGCATTTTCTGCAGCACGCCGAAATAGTAGACGATGCAGGCGCCGATAAATATCTCAAGGATGGCGAGCAGTTTGCCCTGCTGAACCAGATAGGTCTTGCAGGTCTGGAAGATAACGTCCGCGACATCAAGCATTGCTTTGTGCGCGGGCATATTCTTGACCTTGCGGTACATGAAATAGCCGAATATCATTCCCAGAATGCAAATGACAAGGCCGAAAATCAGAAGACTGTTCTGGCCGGGGTCAAGGTTGGGAATCGCCAGATCGGCTTCGCTCGCAAGCGCCATGCAGGGCGCGGCCAGCGTCAGCACAAGCGCGGCGGCTGCGGCTTTCGCCTTTCTCAACATCGTTTCCATACTGCTCATAGGTTCCTCCTGTCATTCTTTAAACTGTTGTATTTTTTGCACCATCCCGCTCCTGCGGTATGCGTGCGTGTTATATAGCCACACCCGCTTCGCCAGACAGCTCGTACCGTTCAAGGGTGCTTAGAGAGGTATTGAAAGCACAGCTATTAAATAGGGAAAACTATATGGCAAAAAACAGCATGTGTCAAGATATAATACACTTTCTATGGCAGGCATTCCTGCCGACCTGGTCGCCTGCGTGTACATGGGTGTGCCCTATCGCTGTGCAGGGATGGTGAAATTGAACACCTCGACAATCCCGGCGGCGGCATGCAGAGGAGACAGCCCGCTGACATTTTCGGAAGCGCCGTGGCATAGCGGATAATTTTTGACTATAATTTAGAAAAATATAGTGCAGGCAACCGGACTGCACGCTGAGCCTGCCCCGCTCTTGTACAGGCACCGACGGGCGTTGCAGTGAAACGAACCCGGGGCCTGGCCAGGCAGGAACCATCAGTTTCGTTGAGCAATGCTTGCCGCCGCGCATGAAATGAATGAGCAGCAGTTCTTGTTTCTGCAGCAGTTGCTGACGGACAGGACAGGCATCCGCTTCAGGGGCCGGGACCATCTTGCAATAAAGCTCAGCCGGCGGCTGCGCTGCCTGGGTCTGTCTGACTATGACCGCTACATTGCCCTGATCAGGAGGGAGCCGGATGAACTGGCGCATGCCATTGAGGCGGTCACCACCAACGAAACCTTTTTTTTCAGGGACGCCATTCACTTTTCAGCCCTTGAACAATACATGGGCAAACAATTTGATGCAAAGCGCGAGTTCAAAATATGGAGCGCCGCCAGCTCAAGCGGCGAGGAAGCCTACAGCATAGCCATGACCGTGCATGCCTGGGCCGCAGCCCGGGGGTTGCCGCTGCACACGCTCAAAATAACCGGATCCGACATCGACCGCAGCGTGCTCAGGCACGCTGTTGAGGGCATCTACCACCGCTGGCAGATTGAGCGCACCCCGGCCGATTACAGGACGTTCCTGCTGCGCCACCTTGAGCAGGGCGGAGAAGACTTTTTCAGCATCAAGCCGCACATAAGGTCAATGGTGCGCTTTAAGCGCTTTAACCTGACAGAGCCGATACCGTTCATCGGGACGCTTGACGTGATATTCTGCCGCAATGTGTTCATGTATTTCAGCCAGGACCTGCGCAACGAAATTTTTACCGGCATGCACCGGGCGCTGAAGCCCGGCGGCCTGCTGGTCATGGGGCTGTGCGAGCCGCTGCCGGCCAGCCTGCTTCTGGGCTTCACTTCCATGGGCCATGCTATGTACGTAAAAACGGAATAAAACCATGCCATCCAGATGAAAGCCGCAACCATGCCGCAGGACCAGATTGCCAGTCCATATCCGCCGCCGGGTCAGGACATCCGCTACGAAAACGAGATCCGGCTGCTGCAGAACCTTAACCGGACAGAACGCCTGCCCGCTGACGCTGTCGTATTCACCGGCAGCAGCATTTTCAGGTTCTGGTCGACGCTTGCGCGCGACATGGCGCCGCTGCCCGTGGTCAACCGCGCTTTCGGCGGGGCGCGCACCTGGGAAGTGCTGCATTTCTTCGACCGCATCATTGCGCCCTGCCGGCCCTGCATTATCGCCTATTACTGCGGCAGCAACGATATTGAATGCGGAGAAGAACCCGCTCCAATTGCCGCGCGCTTTGAGGCATTTTGCGGACGGGTCCTGCGGGAGCTGCCCCGAAGCCGCGTATTTTTCGTTTCCATTAACCTTTCCCCGCAAAAGCGGGCGCGCTGGTGTTCGATTGAGGCCGTCAACGGCCTGGTCGCGAACCTGTGCGCCGGCTCGAGCGCGCTCGGCTACATTGACGTCAATGCAGCGCTGTGCGACGCCTGCGGCCAGCCGCGCCCCGGCTTTTACCAGGAAGACGGACTGCATCTGCGGCCGGCCGCCTATCAGGCGCTTGGCGCCGTTATGCGTCCCGTGCTGCTGCAGGCCTGGCAGGAAATCACCGCGCCGGCAGTCTGACAATGCGCGGGGCCGCACGCAGCCGGCATCGGATGCCGCTGCCGGAGCTTCTTAATTTCCCTTGACAAACACCGGTCAAACCGCACAATATTTTCCGTACGCATCACGTGCTCTCAAACACCCATACTGAATCCGGATGAGGGTACACGATTGAAAAATGGCGCTGCGCGTCATGCGGCCACATTCACACGGGCGAAACCCCTGCCGTAAAACGCCCGAAATGCAGGATCCATAGCGCCACACATCCGGGAAGCCTGTTTGCAGACGCACACTAACGCAACTGCCCTGCCGTAGGGCTCTCTGAAAAATGCAGCGGGTCGCGCTGCACGGGATACGCGCGCCATGGAACCATCCCCCTCATGGCAGGGGCTGCCGCCGGAATCAGCCGAAGGCGCCGCCCTGCTGATTTTTTTTGCAAGCCTTGCGTGTGCCTGCGTTGCCCTGTTCGGCGAGTACAGGCCGGCAACCTGCCTCGGATTCACGGCAGCATGCACGCTCGTTCTCTGGATAAGTCTGCGCTCCGGCAGGCGCCAGGGCTCCGGCCTCACCATTGACGATACCGCCAGGCAGCTGCGGGTGCACGGCGCCCGGGCGATACCGTTCAGCGCGATTGCTTCACTGCGCCTGGTTCTCTACCGCGACCGTGCCTGCGTGCGGGCAGCAACCGGCCCCCTGCGCCGGTGCCGGACTGTTGCATGCGTGTCCCGGCCCGGCCCGGCACAGGACATTCAGGATGCCCTGACACAGCGCGGCTTCACGGTGCGGCTGTCAAAAAACCCCTTTACAAAAAGAACGGCCGAAATAATGCCGCTGCTGATTATGCCGTTGCTGGCAGCCGCGCTGCTTTATGCAGGCATCGACATGTACAGGCGTGTACCCGGACTGGCCATGCCGTCGCAGCAGCTCAGCGTGGAGCCGGCCGGCGACCGGCAGGGCGGCAGGCTCTGGCAGGCGGGCCAGGTTGCGCTCATGCTGCCGCGCAGCTACCGTTTGATCGACAGGAAGCCGGACGCACTCATATTCTACAGCCCGGCAGGCGACACGCGCATAGCCGTCGACGCCGGGCCGGACCGGCGCACCGCGCCCGGCAATGCGCTGCTGCAGGCTATTGCCGCCATGCTCGGATTCGGCAATGTCCATGACGCAGCGCTGCTTGCCGTGCGCAGCCGCTTCGGCCTCATGCCGGCCATGATTAAAGCAGCTCTCTTGAAGCGCTACGACGCCGACACGGCGAGGACATACCGTATACGGTGCGGAGAACTCAGCGGTATCATGCTGCTTGGAGAACAGGCTCGGCCCGGAGAAGACGCTCTGGAGCACATGCCCGACCAGGTTGCCGAAATCATGCTGCGCCCACGAACGCGCGACCCGGTCATCCGCGTACTGATCGCTTCCCGCACGCAGCTTGACCTCGAACGCATCAAAGTCCTGATCAGCGGCATACAGGTTCCGAAACAGCCCTGAGCGGGTTGCCTCCGCCGTGCAGATATGCTATGACGTGTGCACACCAGACCAATGCACAATCCGGAGGCCCCGACCTATGCGCGTTTTAATAGCCGATGATGAGCAGGTTTCCCGACAGATGCTTGAGACACACCTTGTCAAATGGGGCTATGCTGTGGTGGCGACCGCCGACGGCAGCCAGGCATGGGATATCCTGCAGCAGCCCGACGCGCCTCACATGGCAGTCCTTGACTGGATGATGCCCGGACTTGACGGGGTTGAACTGTGCCGGCGCATACGTCAGCTCCCCGGCGGCAGCCTGACCCATATCATTATCCTCACCTCACGGGAAGCGCAGGAGGACATCATGGCCGGTTTCGAGGCCGGGGCCGATGATTTCATCACCAAGCGCATCACCAGTGAGGAGCTGCGCGCGCGCATCCGGGTCGGCGAGCGCATGGTTGAACTCCGGCAGGCGCTGGCCGGCCGCATCGATGAACTGGAGCAGGCGCTCACGCACATACGGCGCCTGCAGGGCATCCTGCCGATCTGCATGCACTGCCATAAAATCCGCGATGACCGCGAGGTCTGGCAGCGGCTGGAAGAATACATCTCGGAACATACCGAGGCCATGCTCAGCCACAGCCTGTGCCCGGACTGCCTGCGCACGCATTACCCGCGCTATGCCTCACGGCAGGCCGCAAAAAACGACATCCCCGTTTGAAAGCGCCTGCCTGCTCCCGCGGACTGCTACCTGCCCAGAAGGGATTCAGTGGCCTCAAACAGGCCTGCCAGCGATGCAGCGCTTGAAAAACCCTGCGCCTGCCAGCGGATAATGCCTTCCCGGTCGAGCACAAATGCATGGCCGCTGCGCGCATCAAGGCCCAGGGCCTGCAGGTACGCCTGCACATCGCCGTACATGGTAACCACGTGCTTATGCTTGAATTTCGGCAGTCCGCCCCGCATGCCCCCGTCGATAATCGGCTTCATGAACCGGTAGCCGCCTGCAATCATAGGCACTTCGTAAAACATGACATCGTTGCGTGCGCCGAATTTCTCGTAAAAGGGGTTCAGCCAGGAATCAAGCTGCGGCTGGCTCTCGCGCAGAAACGCCACGCACACGAGCGTCACCTTGCCGGCTGCATCATCAGGCACGGATGCCTTGGCGCCCTCGAGCGTTTCAGCGCTCACTGATGGAAATTTCTTCCCGATATTGGGGTTGCCGGCCTGTTGCATGGCTGCTCCTTTCTCGCCCGGTTGAGCGTCCGCGGCACACGGCAGGGACGCTGTACAAAGAACCATCATGGCTGCTGCAAGGCACCTGCGCATTACGGCGCGGCCTGCAGGGTTGTACGCGATATTTTTTTTCATATACGCTCCTGTCGTAAGATTACGAACGCGCTGTTTTGTGCCCCTGCTGTGCGGCCGGCGTTGCCCGGTTCCGGCCATGACATGCATCGTGATCGCTCTCGGGACCGGAATCGAAAATTTTTGAAAAGCCGACACCGCTTTCGCTGCCGATAGCGGCAGGGGGTTTCCCGCCTGCCATCTTTCTATTCAGAACACTGAGCAGCCCTGATCATGTATAAAAAATTTCAACCTCCTTAAACTGCCCTGCCTCCAGCAGATACGCGCCCACCTCCGCTCGACCGGTATCGGCCAGTGAAATAATAACATAGAGGGAGTTCGGATAAAAGGCACGCCGAAGGTCCATGCCGGACGGGTGGACAGGGCCGGCCGGATGCGAATGGTAAATGCCCAGCAAACGCTCGCCGCGGGCTTCCATGTCTGTAAAGACAGCCACCTGCTGTTCAGGATCCATGCAGTAGGCATCCGGTGCGGGCGGGTCGGAACGCATGGGTACTGACCTCTCGATCCGGTCACGGCCCAGCAGCAGGCCGCAGCACTCGTTGGGCAGCTCCGAGCGGCTGTGGCTGATCATGGCGTCACGGACGCCGGCTGGTATATTGACTGCTTCCATAATAAGGCACGTCCGGCCGTGCGCAACATATGTAGTATGCCTATCGGGGCATGCCGGGGTATATTCGCCGCTTTATCAGCCTGCGATGAGGTCCTGTCGCATGCAACCTGAAAAGCTTGAGCAGGATGTTGAGAAAGTCTCGTTCAATACAACCCGGTTTCATCACCCTTTGGGTTCTTTTTCGTTTGCTGTGACTTCAAAATCACAGACAATCGGGTAATGATCGGACAGCCGGATTTTCGGTATTTCAAAATTCGTGATCGAGATCTGCGGGCTGTGCAGCAGATAGTCAAGCTGCATTTTCCTGTACGAAGGCGCCTTTTTCCTGTTGGCGTTCTCAAGGCCTGAGGCTGCGAGAAAAAGCTCCAGTTCCCTGTCGCCCGAAAACACGTTCAGGTCGCCCGCGACGATAACCGGTTTTTTAATACCCTTTATCGCGGAATAAAGATCGGAGAGCTGGTAGTGGCGGTTTCTGAACGTGAGGGAAAGATGCACCAGGAATATCACGCAGTCTTCCAGCTCAAGCTCGATCATGAGCCGTTTAACGCCCCTGCGGAAATAATGGAATGTGCTTCCCGTTACTTTCCGGTTCGTCAGGAACGCGTTTCCCTGCCGGTTGAGCACGGGCATCTTCTGCAGGACCGACTGAACGGGATATTTCGACTCGTAGACATGAAAGTGCCCCAGCGACTCCGCGATGCTTACCGCCTGGTTGCGCCGTCCCGACCTGAATGAGCCGCCATCGACTTCGATAAGCCCTGCGATATCCGGATTGACCGACTGGATGAAGCTGGTTATTTTCTCAAGATTTTTTTCGCTGCGCTTCAAATAGCCGCAGAAAGGCACGGGGCTGTGAAAGCGCCAGCCGGCGCCGGTTCCGTAACGGATATTGTACAGAAGAAATCTCACAGCTATCTTCCCTGCAGTCTCTTTGTAATCCTGTTTATAGACTATCTGAAAGTTTTTTTAAAGGGAGACAGCTTGAAACTCCCCCAGTTTGACCATGTGACCCCGATAACACCTTCTGCCACTCTCATAAGCCTTTTTAGTTATGGCGGCTGTATTAATACCCGCCCAGCCAAGAATATGGAATGTATAGGAAGCCGATGGCCATGGCTGTGCCGACGAGAAGCCGGAACCCGAAATGTGGAATAAGCCGGCCGCATATCTTTTCCTTGCCCACCCAATAAAGCGCGTATACGACCCACACATGCATAATAACCATTGAGAGCATGCAAAACGTGGCAAGGCCGGGTGTGGTATGAAAGAAGCTAAATCCGACCATCTGGGGGCCGACAAACCAGGTCAGGAGAGTCTCTTCGTAGAAAAAACGGCCGACAAGACATGCTGAGCCAGGTGCAGCGATGCACCAAACTACTGTCCACTGCCAAGGGTAGCCGAAAAGTCTTTGCAGGTTTTTTCGTGCGTTCATCTGATCTTCCCCCGGGTTTTCAGATACTTTATCCGTGACGGTTCTATTTAATCTTCCCGCATTTTCAGAACAACCCTGTTTTATCTCCCAAAATACCTGCGCACGGCCTGCTCGGCCTCGAGCATCTTGGTGCGGTAGAAGGCAAGCTGCCTGTCGAAATTCGAGAACGGGTGGCCGATCTTGAAGCCGATGAACATCTGGTCGAACCAGTCGGCCAGCAAGCCGGGACAATCCGCATTGTAGCGCTGCGGCATGACCACGGCATCGCGCGGCTGGCGCGGCGGAATACCCGGCATCTGCATGGATGAGCGGCCGAGCACGAGCGTGGTGAGCGGCAGCACGCCTTCGGGCAGATTGAGTTTCTCCACGAGAAAGGCCGTATCGAGCAGCCCGGTTCTGCCGGTCTCCGAGAGCATGATGCTGCGGATGCCGAGGGCCTCGGCCGCCAGGTTCATGTTCATGGCCGCAAGCCCGGCATTGAAGACCGCAAGGCTCATGTTGACGGCCGGCGTGCCGGAGAGATCCTCCAGCAGGCCGCCGAGGCGGTGCCGGTCCGCACAGATGACGATCGCATAGGCCCCTTTGAAGGGAATCGGCCGTCCGAAGGTCTGCTGCCACTGGCCACGGTCAAAGGTGATGAACGACCACGTCTGCAGATTGACCGTGCTGGGCGCGAAGCGGCCGGCATCAAGGATGGCCTCAATGTCCTGCGGCGCGATCTCATCGGTGGAAAAGCTGCGGCAGCTGCGGCGGTTGAATATGAGCTTCAGCGTTTCGGGCAGGCCGGTGCGGGAGGCTGACTGAGGAGCGCCCGTGAAGAGGGCCAAAAAATTTTTGATCGTTCTGAACATACCACAGTAAAAATAAATTTTTTCGGATTTGCCGAGTTTGTTATACCGGAAGAAACTCCTCCGCCTTGTAAGGTACCGGTCAGATCCTACGTAAAATTGCCATAGTGACGCGTGCGGGGTGCTTTTAAAGCCCCCTTTGGCAAAGGGGGTTGGGGGATTTGCCGGAAGAATGAAATCCCCCTGTATCCCCCTTTTCTTAAAGGGGGAATCGTTTCATGCCGCGTCATGGCAGTTGCAGGCCGGACTAAGCTTACCCTGAGCGAAGACGAAGGGCGAAGTGTGTCCGGCGACTTTTGTATTAATCATTTTGCTCGCTCTATCAGCCTCTTAAAACAATCTTTTATACAGGCTGTTCAAAAACGTTCAGATGCAAGGCGCGCGAAATTATGAGGAATGAGGCGTACTGTGTCGTACGCCGCAGTGACGAATGATGAGCGCAACACTGCCCTTCGGAGAAGCTCAGGGCCGTGAACCTGTCGAACGGCAGATGGGCGTTTTTCAACAGCCTGCTATGCTGGCTCGTCCGGAAGCAATGCGTAAATGCCCGGCAGCGCGCGGTAGCGCTCGCTGAAATCAAGGCCGCAGCCCACCACGAACACGTCATCAACCTCGAAGCCGACGTAATCGACCGCAACCGCCACGCGGCGGCGGGCCTGCTTGTTCAATAGCGCGCACACGCGGATGGACTCCGGCGAACGCGCGCGCAGCTCAGAAAGCAGGTGCGCGAGCGTCGCCCCGGTATCGACGATGTCCTCGATGACCAGCACGTCGCGGCCGGTAATATCAATCCCCAGCTCTTTCACCAGCGTGCAGGGGCCTGTGGGCTCACGGAGGGCGCCATAGGACTCGATCTGGACGAAATCGATCGTGACATCAAGATCGAGGCCGCGGATAAGGTCGGCAAGAAAAACAAAGCAACATTTTAAAACGCCGACAACAGCCACCTGGCGGCCGCTGTAGTCGGTGCTGATCAGTTCGCCAAGTTCGCGGATGCGCTGAGCGATCTGCTCAGGCGGGAAAAGAAGCTGGAGACGCTCCTGGGTCATGTCTGCGGTTTCCCGTGAAAAGGTGGGCCGGTTATGCCGCACATGATTTCATGAAAAAGACGCGCCTGTCAATAAGGAATTGATTTTATTGGAGTTTTTTTATACTATGAACCAATTTTGACTGCGCCGGACCAAGTTAAAAAAGGCAGGGTTATCATCCCGACCCCTATACGGCTGCACTCAGGTCAGGCTCCGGCAAAGCCGTTGAATAGCCTGTCATTTCGACCGACGGGAGAAATCCTGCCTTGTTCAAGATTTCTCACCCGCCTTGGCGGGATTCGAAATGACAAAAAATTTTTGCGATATAATTCCCTCGCCCGGCATGACGAACCGAGCGACAGACATCAACTTTCAACACGGCACTTTTTTGAATACGGGAACCACATGAGCAACACTGAACTCGACAAAAGCTACGACCCGCATGCGGTCGAACAGAAATGGTACCAGATCTGGAACGAAAAGGGTTTCTTCAAACCCTCGGGCAGTAACGGGGCGCAACCCTACTGCATCGTCATTCCGCCGCCGAACGTAACCGGATCGCTGCACATGGGCCATGCCCTGAACAACACCCTGCAGGACATTTTGATCCGCTTCAGGCGCATGCAGGGCTGCAAAACCCTGTGGCAGTGCGGCACCGACCACGCGGGCATCGCCACCCAGAACGTGGTCGAGCGCGATTTGGCGCGCGAAAACACCTCGCGCTTTGATCTGGGCCGCGAGAAATTCGTCGAGCGCGTCTGGCAGTGGCGGGCCCAGTACGGCGGCATCATCGTCAACCAGCTGAAAAAACTCGGCGCCTCGTGCGACTGGTCGCGCGAGCGCTTCACCATGGACGAGGGCTGCTCGCGCGCGGTGCGCGAGGTGTTCGTCACGCTTTACGAAGAAGGCCTGATCTACCGCGGCGAAAAGCTGATCAACTGGTGCCCGCGGTGCCACACGGCCCTGTCAGACCTCGAGGCCGAGCACGAGGAGATCCAGGGCAGCCTCTACTATATCCGCTACCCCTCACCCGACGGATCGGGCCACCTGTGCGTTGCGACCACGCGGCCAGAGACCATGCTGGGCGACACGGCCATTGCGATCAACCCCGAAGACGACCGGCATCGCGCCTGGCAGGGCAGACATGTCGTGCTGCCGCTCATGAACCGCGAAATCCCGGTGATCGCCGACAGCTATGTCGCCCTTGATTTCGGCACCGGCGCCCTGAAAATCACCCCGGCGCACGACCCCAACGACTTTGAAATCGGCCGCAAGTACGGCCTTGCGACCATCAAGGTCATCGACAATGACGGCCGCATGAGCGCGGAAGCCGGGCCCTACGCGGGCCTTGACCGCTTCGAGGCGCGCAAGAAGATCGTGGCCGACCTTGACGCCCTGGGACTGCTTGAAAAAATCGAGCCGCACACGCACGCGGTCGGGCACTGCTACCGCTGCAAGAGCATCGTCGAGCCCAATTTGTCGCTGCAATGGTTCGTGGACGTCAAGCCCCTTGCCGCAAAAGCCATCGAGGCCGTCAAAGACGGCCGCACGCGCATCATCCCGTCCGCCTGGGAGAAGACCTATTTTGAATGGATGACCAACATCCGCGACTGGTGCATCTCGCGCCAGATCTGGTGGGGCCACCGCATCCCGGCCTGGTACTGCGACCAGTGCGACCACATCACCGTCGCGAAGACCGACCCTGCGGCCTGCGCGGCCTGCGGCAGCCCTGATATCACGCAGGAAAGCGACGTTCTGGACACCTGGTTCAGCTCGGCCCTGTGGCCGTTCTCGACCCTGGGCTGGCCGGACCGGACAGCCGAGCTCGCCTCCTTCTACCCCACCGCGTGCCTCGTGACCGGGTTCGACATCCTGTTTTTCTGGGTGGCGCGCATGATGATGATGGGCCTGAAGTTCATGGGCGATGTGCCTTTCCGCGACGTCTACATCCACGCCCTGGTGCGCGACGCGCACGGCCAGAAAATGAGCAAGTCCAAGGGGAACGTGATCGACCCGCTGGTGATCATCGAAAAATTCGGCACCGACAGCTTCCGCTTCACCCTGACGGCCATGGCCGCCCAGGGCCGCGACATCAGCCTGTCCGAGGAGCGCATCGAGGGCTACCGCCACTTCGTCAACAAGCTGTGGAATGCCTCGCGCTTCGCGCTCATGCATGCCGACGGCCTCGCCCCGGGCCTGCCCTCGGGCGGCCTCGAGCTCAAGGACCGCTGGATACTGAGCCGCCTGGCCAGCGTGACCGCGCAGGTCATCGACGCGCTCGAGACCTACCGCTTCAACGAGGCGGCCAACAGCCTGTACCAGTTCACCTGGCGCGAATTCTGCGACTGGTACCTCGAGATGGCCAAGCCGTCGCTGTACGACCGCGACAACGCCGCACAGCGCGGCGCCACACAGCAGGTG
>CAIRTM010000125.1 GCA_903881505.1 uncultured delta proteobacterium
ACCGAAGGGAGAAACCTTTTGTTCAAGAAAATCAACTACGTAAAATTCCTCACATTCGTTCGGAATGACACATTCAGCTATTGCGACACGGTCTCGCAGACATGACTCCAGTGTCGCTCAAATGTTTACGCATGACGAAAATAACCGCTGGTGCGCTTGCAAAACCCCACCAGCATCAGCATGACCGGCACCTCGATCAACACGCCCACAACCGTTGCAAGGGCCGCACCGGATGATAGCCCGAACAGCATGACCGCCGTGGCGATGGCAACTTCGAAATGATTCGAGGCGCCGATCATGGCTGCCGGGGCCGCATCCTCGTAGGTCAGCTTCAGCAGCTTTGCCATCCAATAGCCTAGCGCAAAAATCAGAAGCGTCTGTATAAACAGCGGCACGGCAATCCACAGGATCGTCAGTGGATTGGCAAGAATCACCTCACCCTTAAAGCTGAACAGCAGCACCAAGGTAGTCAGCAACGCGATGATAGTAATGGGCGTGAGCACATGCAGAAATTTCTCATTAAACCATTGCTCGCCCTTTGCCCTGATGATAAATTTACGTGAAAAAAAGCCTGCAACCAGCGGCAAAGCGACATAAACCGCTACCGACAGCAACAGCGCCTGCCAGGGAACCGGCAGGCGGCCAACACCCAGCAGAAAACCGCCCAGCACACCGTAGAGCACCAGCATGGTCAAAGAATTAATTGCCACCATGACCAGCGTGAGCCCGTCGTTGCCGCGCGCGAGATAGCCCCAGACCAGCACCATGGCCGTACAGGGCGCAATGCCCAGCAGAATACAACCGGCAAAATAGCTGCGCCATAAGGGCACCTGCAGCATCTTCATACCGTCCTGCAGAACAACGACTCCCGCTCCGTGCGCTGCACCGACAGGCAGATCGAGCCCGAAGGGCATCTTCACCAGGTCAATGGCATCTGCGCCGATAAAGCCCCGGAACAGGAACCCGAGGAAAACCATGGCAATGCCGTACATGGTAAACGGTTTGACACACCAGTTGATAAAAAGAGTCAGCAGGACCGGTTTGCCGCTTTTGCCTGCATTGATCACGCTGGCAAAATCAATTTTTACCATGATGGGATACATCATGAAGAAAAGACAGATCGCGATCGGAATTGAGACCACGGGCGCTCCGCTGACGGATATCGCCATGCCGTCAAGAGAGCGGGCCGCACCGGGCGCAATTTTGCCGAGTACGATACCGCCCGCAATGCACAGCCCAACCCAGAGGGTAAGGTAGCGCTCAAATATGCTGGTCATCTTCCGGTCATCCGGCAGCGTTTCACGCATCATACAATCCTCCCATGGCTGTTTATTAAAAAAAATTATCCTTTTTTGCAGATATCAAGGCGGCACAGGGTCTTTGCTTTTTCGCGGTCGGCCGTGATTACAGGATCGTCGTTAAGCCATTTTTTTACAGCATCGCGCATAAAGGGCGCAAACTGATTAATACGGTCCCGGCACAGGGAATAATCGATCCACTGGCCGTTGCGCTCATCCTGGATGAGTCCCGCGTTCTTCAAAATAACCAGGTGTTTGGATACGCTCGGCTGCTTGATGCCGAGCACGGCCGCCAGCTCACAGACGCACATGCTCTTTTTCTCAAGCATTTTGAGGATGCGCATGCGGTTTTTATCCGCTGATGCTTTCAAAACCAGCATAAGGTCTCGCATACCGGGCTCCAAATAAATAGCTATTTAGCTATATGGTAGCAACGGTAGTGCGGTTGTCAAGAATAAATTACGCGGACGGGCTGGACAGAAAATGTGGACGAAGTGAAAAAAAACAATAAGGAAACCGAAAAAAATGCAATCTGTACCGCACTGACAACATGCATATTGTCATACTGCGCAAAATGCTGTATGGTGCCAGCAATGAATCTGAACAAAGGGAGAATGCCATGAAAATAGTTGCCATCAACGGAAGCCCGACCGGCACACGGGGAATCACCGGCAGAACGCTCGCCGCACTGATCGAGGGGGCGCAGGCCGAAGGCGCCGAGGTACGGCTCTTTGAGCTCGGCGCCGGCACGGTAAAGCCCTGCATCAGCTGCCATACCTGCCAGAAAAAGGGCTACTGCGTTATCGAAGATGATTATCAGCCCATCCAGAAAGCCATGATCGAATCCGACGGCCTTGTGCTTGCGAGCCCGAACTATATTTATAACGTAAGCGCGCAGATGAAAGCCCTGCTCGACCGCAGCTTCAGCATGTATCACCGCCAGGACCTTAACGGCAAATACGGCGCCTGCGTCATCGCCTCAGGCGGTCCGCGCTACGAACTTGTCGAAGAGTATTTGAAGAACACCATCAGCAATATCGGCTGCTGGATGGTGGGCAGCGTTGTCGCCGGCGGCATTCAGTTTGAAGACCCCGAACAGATTCAGGCCCTCATGGACGAGGCCCGCGCACTTGGAACCCGCCTTGCCCGCGCGATCACATCATGCGCTGAGCTTCCCGATCAGCTCGATGCGCGCCATGACACCTTCGAGGTCATGCGTTGGCTGGTTGAAAGCCAGAAGGAACAATGGCCTTTTGAATACGACTACTGGCAGACGCACTGGAAGGACACGGTCATCAAACCCGACTAACGGCTCACGATTGCAATGGTATTGCCGATATCCTCACCCGGCTCAGATGCGGGCCTCACGCGCTCGCATGTCAGCGCATTTCAAAAACGTGTCCTGGAACATTATCGCCGCAACGGCCGCACGCTTCCCTGGCGCGCAACAACCGAACCGTACCGTATTCTTGTGTCCGAGATCATGCTGCAGCAGACGCAGGTTGACCGGGTCATCCCGAAATTTGAAGCTTTTATATCCCGGTTTCCGGATGCGGGTGCGCTTGCCGCGGCACCGCTCAGGGATGTGCTCCTCATGTGGCAAGGACTTGGCTACAACCGGCGAGCGAAGGCCCTGCACCGCTGCGCGGTGATCGTTACGAACGAACACGGCGGCCGCCTGCCCGATACCCGCGAAGGCCTGCAGGCGCTGCCGGGCATCGGCCCGTATACGGCCGCTGCTGTATGCGTGTTTGCCTATAACCGGCCCTGTGTGTTTATTGAGACCAATATACGCGCTGTCTACATCCACTGCTTTTTCCCTGAAGAAGACAAGGTGTCCGACGCGCAGATTGAACCGCTCGTTGCCGCCACCCTGTACAAACGCAACCCCCGCCGCTGGTACAACGCCCTGATGGACTACGGCGCATACCTTAAAAAAGAGCATGCAAACCCTGCGCGCAAAAGCAGGCACCACAGTATTCAGGGCCGATTTGAAGGCTCCGACCGCCAGATACGTGGAATGATCATTACACTTCTGGGAAAAAAAACGGAGATGAGCATGCACGAACTTGTGAGAGCCATCGGCAGGGAACCTGCGCGGGTGCAGCCCATCATAGACCGGCTTGTGCGCGAGGAACTGGTACGGCGTCAGCGGACTCGACTCTCGCTGCCGTGAGTGCAGTTCACACTTTGCGGAACACGGTGCCGTTAAACGTCGCGATCAATTCATCGTTCCGGAAAACATCCATCCGGTACAGGCCGGTTCGTTTGGTGGTATGCAGCAGCCGGGCTTCTGCGGCAAGCGTGTCGCCGACTGAAGCGCCCTTCAGAAAGGAGCCGCTTACGTCAAGGGCGAGGGAGGGGGAGTGGTCGCTGTTGGAAGCTGCCGAAAAAGCGACATCGGCAAGGCTGAAAATCAGCGCCCCGTGGACCGCCCCGAGGAAATTGAGCATTTCCCCGCGCACGACGACTGAACAGCGGGCATAGCCCTTTTGCAGCGTTTCAAGCTGTATCCCGAGGAATAGAGCCCAGGGGTCGTTTTGTATTTTTCTGCGAAGCTCATCCATGCTGGTTCCCCTTTCTGAACAACTGTGTTGTGCGCCCGTGCGGACAGTGATAGCGCCTAACAGCCGACTGTGTCAACAAAAACCTGATGGCAGACTGCGTTAAATTTTTTGCGTGTGCTGACTGGTGCTTTATGGTAACTATGATGGAAACATTACAGGGTGATCGCTATGTATAACCCCGATGTACGGCTTGAAGATTTCACCATCCCCACGCTGGGTGAAGCGCGGTTTGCCTCACCCCTCAACCCCAAACGCCTGCTGTTCACCAATGAAGGCGACAGGGTGTTGTACTATGCGCACCAGTCCAGGATCGAGGAATGCCTGTGCAGCGGCAGGCCCCTGCCCTCATTTGAGCCCGCGGGACCGCGCCCGAGAATCTATTTCGACAGCCGCGCCGTCAACTGCGGCATCGTCACCTGCGGAGGCCTGTGCCCGGGCATCAACGACGTGATCCGGGCCATCGTCTACGAAGGGTACCTGCAGTATCGTGTCAAACGGATTTACGGATTCCGCAACGGCTATCACGGGCTGGTAAAGGGCAACGAGCCTGCGCCGGTTGTGCTTGATACCGGCATGGTCAACGACATTCACCAGCAGGGAGGCACCATGCTGGGATCCTCCCGGGGCCCGCAGGACCCGGCGCGGATGGTCGACTGCCTGCAGGATCTGAATATTTCGATACTGTTTACGATCGGCGGTGACGGTACCCTGCGCGGCGCACGGGCTATCGCCGAAGAGATCGGCAGGCGCGGCTGCAGCATCGCCGTGATCGGCATACCAAAGACCATCGACAACGACATTTCATTCGTTTCGCGCACATTCGGATTTGAAACCGCGGTAGAAGTATCGCGCACGGTGATACAGTCCGCGCACGTCGAATCAAAAGGGGCTGAAAACGGCGTGGGACTCGTGAAACTCATGGGCCGCGATTCCGGATTTATTGCGGCCCAGGCCGCGATCGCCAACGCTGACGTGAACTTCTGCCTTATTCCCGAGGCGCCGTTCACACTTGAAGGCGAACGGGGCCTGCTGCCGAAACTCGAAGAGCGCCTGCGGCGGCGGCGCCATGCCGTTATCGTGGTTGCCGAAGGCGCCGGGCAGGACTTAATGGAGGGGGCGGACCGCTGTGACGCTTCAGGCAACAAACTGCACGAGGACATTGGCGTCTTTCTTAAAGACAGCATAACCGGCTATTTCAAAGAACGCGGCATGCCCGTGACCGTAAAGTATATCGACCCCAGCTACATCATCCGCAGCCGCCCGGCGATCGCCGACGACGCCCTGATATGCCTCCAGATGGGACAAAACGCGGTCCACGCAGGCATGGCCGGAAAAACAGACATGCTGATCGGCTACTGGAACAGCCATTACACCCATGTTCCGCTGGCAATGGCCGTGTCGGCCCGCAAAAAAATCGACCCTAACGGGCTGCTGTGGCAGACCGTGCTCTCCGTCACCGAGCCGGGCTTCGGGGGTTGAACAGGTGGCTGATATCGAGCTGCAGGGGCGCATCGAAAAAATACTCTTCGCCAACGCGGATAACGGCTACGCGGTATTAGTGCTGCAATGCACCAGCAACGCCCACGACGAAGACGTTACAGCAGTCGGCACCATTTTGTCTCCTAAAATCGGCGAAACGCTGATCATGTACGGCGCCTGGATCGAGCATCAGCGATTCGGGCGCCAGTTCCAGATAAAACGCCATGCAACCGTCGTTCCCACAAGCATTGAGGGGCTTGAGCGCTATCTGGGCTCAGGACTGATAAAGGGGCTGGGTCCTGATCTTGCCGGACGCATCATCAAAAAATTCGGCCCCCGCACGGTTGACATTCTCGATACCGATCCCGATCAATTGCTGAAGGTCAGCGGCATCGGCAAAGCCAAACTTGCCGGGATTAAGGACTCATGGTCACAGCAGCACGGCATACGCAATTTGATGCTGTTTCTGCAGGAGCACGATATCGGGCCGGGTGTCGCCGCCAGGATATACCGCCGGTTCGGCGCCAACTCCCTGGCAGCGGTTCGCGAAAATCCCTACTGCCTGGCAACCGAGGTAAGCGGCATCGGCTTTATAACCGCTGACCAGATTGCCATGAAGCTGGGCTTCAGCCGCTCAAGCCCGCTGCGCATTGAAGCCGGCCTTCTCTATGTGCTGCAGGAGTTCACAGGCGACGGCCATGTGTACGCTCCGCGCGAGATCCTGCTCCAGCGTTGCGCAGATATACTAGAGGCCGGGACAGCAGAGCTTACAAGCGCTCTCAACACACTTGTCCTGCGAAGTGAAATCGTGATTGAACCTGCCGGGGCTCACCCCACGGATAGCGATTCATCCGATTGCGTGTACCCGGCCATGCTGCACAGTTGCGAACACCGGATCGCAAAACGCCTCTATGAACTGCAAAGGGCGGCACCCGCACGACAGCCCAAAAAAGTCGCACCCCTGCTGCAGTCGGTTGAACGCACACTGTCATTTAAGCTCTCAAAGCAGCAGGCACAGGCCGTGCTCCGGGTTTTCGAGAACCGGGTGCAGGTTATTACCGGGGGACCGGGAACCGGGAAAACCACCATTGTGCAGGCCGTGCTGCAGCTGGCGCTGCATGAACACCTGAGCGTGATGCTGGGGGCCCCTACGGGACGGGCCGCCAAGCGCATGACCGAGGCAACGGGGCACGAAGCCAAAACCCTGCACCGGCTTTTAAAATACGACTTTCAAAGCGGCACCTTTGAACATCATGCCGGCAATCCCCTTGACTGCAGCATGCTGATCGTCGATGAAGCCTCAATGATCGACACCTACCTGATGTATCAGCTGCTCTGCGCGCTCAAACCGGGCTGCGCGCTTGTGCTGGTCGGCGACGTGCACCAGCTTCCCTCGGTCGGGCCGGGCAATATACTGGCCGACATCATCAACTCATCCGTCGTGCCGGTGGCAGAGCTGACCGAAATTTTCCGACAGGCCCAACAGAGCCGGATCGTGATGAACGCCCATCGCATCAACAGCGGGAGCGGGCTGCTTGATGCTGAGGATACGGGCAAGCTGACCGACTTTTACTTTATTGAGAAAGATGACCCCGACGCGGCTCTCAAAACGATCATCGAGGTCACATCCAGACGCATCCCCGCCCGATTCAAACTTGATCCCATGCATGATGTGCAGATCATTACTCCCATGCACAAGGGTCTGGTCGGAACTGAAAACCTGAACCGGGTGCTGCAGCAGATCCTCAATCCGGGGTATGTCATCCTGGAGCGCGGCAATCGGTCGTTCCGGGCAGGCGACAAGGTTATGCAGTTAAAAAACAACTATGATCTGGATGTGTTTAACGGCGATATCGGCTCTATCATGAGCGCATCAACTGAAAAGAAAACGGCCGTCGTTATGTTCGATGACCGTCCGGTCAGCTATACGTTCAACGATCTCGATGATCTTGTTCCGGCCTATGCCATCTCGGTGCACAAATCCCAGGGGTCGGAATTTCCGGCAGTGGTCATACCGCTTCTCACGCAGCACTACATCATGCTGCAGCGCAATCTGCTCTATACGGCGGTAACGCGCGGCAAACGCCTGGTGGTACTTGTGGGCAGCCGCAAGGCGCTTTCAATTGCCATTGCCAATGACAAACCGCGCCTGCGCTACACGGGCCTGTGCGAAAGGCTCAGGGCCATCAACAGGCTGTAGGCACCGATACAGTCTCCCGTGGCGTTTCAGCTGCCGGTTCAGGCGGCCATCCTCCCCATGGCGATAAAAAGATCGCGAGTGATAACGCCGGGGTGCCCCTTTTCCGCGGCAACCTTCTCGGCAAAAGGTATGATTCTGTCAATAATCTCTTCGCCGTTGGCGCGGCCGATGAGAATTTCCGCGAGCGACTGCACGGTATGGGCGCACCAGAGCATGCGCCCCTTTAGGTGTTTTTTTACAATGCCGACCAGTTTGAATTCCTTCTCAACCTGCGCTTCACACTCGCGGGCGAAATCAGGATTGCACAGCAGACAGGCGGCCGCATGGCTCATGGACAGTTCTTTCGGTTCCGGCGGGTTCTCTGCCAGGGCAATGTATGGTATAGGCCTGCCGAGATCGGCGAAAGCATTGACGATGTTGATCGTCGTCACGCCGCGTATGCCCTGCCGTCTTGTTATCTCCTCTGCCCGCCGCTGCAGCTTTCCAAGCAGCGGCAGGGGGACAGTGCCATCAGAAAAAGCCGCGCTGAGGACAAAACGTGCGTGGCAGCACCAGTGCATCGTTTCCGTTTCAACGACATCGTCATGGAAAGCACCGCTCAGGTCAAGTTCCGCGCGGCAGGTCTCCGAGAGTTTTGCCGGGCAGTAGCCGCACATCTGCACGTAATCATTCGAATATTTCGGTACCCAGTGCTGTTCATCAGGCTTGAAGCCGGCTCCGTATTTCTTAAAGAACTCCCGCCTGCTCATTGAATTGCGAAACTGCTCAAAACAGGACGTTGAACAGAACACCATGTCCTGCAGCTCGATGAATTTCATGACAAGGTCTTTACCGCACTCGTGGCACAGTATCTGCTCATCAGACATGCCAAGCGCTCCTTTACCTCAGGGTGAAAACCGCTGAGGATTGTCCGCTGCACTACCTGTTCTTATACCCGTAGCGGTACACCGGGTGTTGCGGCCCGGGATACCGATCCGTTTGACGATCATACAACCGCTTTCACCGTCCCCTGCCGCCATAGCGTCCGCCGCCCATGCCGGGCCCTGCACCCTGCATCGCGCCGCAGGGAGGTCCACCAAAACCAAAAGTGCACCCGGGAGGAAGCTGGGCAATCTGATCCGGGGTCAATGTTTTACGGGCTTTAAGCAGGTAGGAAAGCTCCTCCTCGTCCATTCGCGCAGTCAATCCGGATATTTCCTTTTGCAGCTTGATCAGCGTGTCCGCATCCGGATCGGCATCAAGCAAAAGCTTGTCCATTTCGAGGCGTTTCTTATGGATCTGGTTCTGGGTGGCGGATGTTTTTTTATTGAATTCCGCGTGAAGGCTGTTAATGGCCCCCTGCTGCTCGGGAGTAAGATTCTGCCAGACAGGGCAGCCCCACCCCGGAGGGTTGTTTTGGGCACCGGCCATCATGCGGCATGGCGGCTGAGCGGAAACCTGGTTAGCCAGAAACGCGAGACATACGACTATCCCTGCAAGCATCAGTTTTTGTTTCATGACTGTCTCCTTTCGCTGATCGTTATGGTTTTATGCCAACTGCTTTTCAAAACGTTTGAGTAACAGCGAGTTCGTGACAACGGTAATTGAGGAAAACCACATGGCAATACAGGCCCATTCGGGCTTCAGGACAAGCCCGTTGACCGGATACAGAACGCCTGCGGCAACCGGAATCATAAGTACATTATAGAATAAAGCCCAGAAAAAATTTTCCTTTATCGTACGGAGCGTTTTTTTTCCGAGCCTGATTGCCCGCTCCACATCGAGCAGGCTGTTTTTAACCAGGACGACATGGCCTGTTTCTTTTGCAATATCGGCTCCCGAACCGATGGCGATCCCGATATCGGCCTGGGCAAGCGCGGGCGCATCGTTGATGCCGTCGCCGACCATGCCGACCCTGAAGCCTTTCTGCTGCCACTGTTTCACGATGGTTATTTTATCTGCAGGCAGCACTTCGGCATTAACATCGGAAATACCGGCGAGGCGGGCAACGGCATGGGCTGATCTGGTGTTGTCACCGGAAATAAGGGCTGTTTTGATACCCATATCATGCAGAGCTGCAATCGCCCGGGCGGAGTCCTCCTTAATGACATCAGAGAGTGCCAGCATGCCGATGATCGTCGCATCACGGCTTATGTAGACCGTTGTTTTTGCCTCCCCTGCAAGCTGCTGTCCAAGCTCAAGGCTTTGCGACGAAAGTTCCGTTGTGTCAAAGAAGCGCTGTGCGCCTATTTTGACCGGCTTGCCGTCTATGGTGCACTGAATGCCGTGGCCGGGGACTTCCCGCGCATCAGCTGACGTCGCAACAGGGATGTTCATTTCCTGCGCCTTGCGCACGACCGCCTGTGCCAGGGGATGGCCGGAATTTATTTCCGCGCTTGCTGCCATGCGCAGAACATCACGTTCATCGTAAGCGCCAAAGGCATGTACGGATACGACTTCAGGACGACCGCAGGTGATGGTGCCGGTTTTATCGAACAGCACAACGTCCAGCTTCGCTATGTTCTCCAGAACAGATGCCCGCTTGAACAGAATGCCCCGCGCGAGCCCGACGCCGCTTCCAACCATGATCGCCGTCGGGGTTGCGAGGCCGAGGGCGCAGGGGCAGGCGATGACCAGTACTGCTATCATGAGCTGAAATGCAAATATAAACCGTGATGATCCGGCAGGCGGGCTGAAATCGAACACGAAAAACCAGAGACAGAACGTAAGCACTGCAACCGTAACGACAACGGGAACAAAGTAGTTCGACACGATATCGGCAAGGCGCTGTATGGGCGCCTTGTCGGCCTGGGCGTCCTCTACCATCCTGATAATGCTGGAAAGAACCGTATCTTTGCCTGTCTTTGTCGTACGGACGGTTATAACGCCGGAGGCGTTGATGGTGGCGCCCGTTACCGTGTCCCCCGGAGCTTTCTCTGCGGGAATAGGCTCACCGGTAAGCATGGATTCGTCGACCGAGGTCGAGCCTTCGATAATTTCACCGTCAACCGGAATTTTCTCGCCGGGCCTGACGCGTATGATGTCCCCGGGCCGTACCGTTGATGCGGGAACAGTCTCCTCCCGCTCTGCCCGCACGACACAGGCACGGTCGGCCTGCAGGGAAAGCAGTTTCTGAAGCGCCTGCCCGGTTTTTCCCTTGGCGCGCGCTTCAAGCATCTTGCCGAGCAGGATGAAGGTAATCAGCATGGCTGAGCTGTCAAAAAACGCATGGGCGCAGGGATCGATAAAGAATAGCGAATATACGCTGTAGAAGTATGCTGCGGAAATACCCAGCGATATGAGAACATCCATGTTGGTTGAACGGTTTTTAAGGGAATGCCATGCGCCCTCATAAAAGGAGCGGCCCGAAACGAACTGCACCAGCGTGGCAAGTCCGAACATGACGTAATTGGTATCGGGATGGCCGAAGGGCATGGTGTACATGAAAACGGCAAGCGGGGCGGTCAGGACAAGCGCGAAAAAAAACCTGAATTTCTCCCTGCGCGCAACAGGGGGGACCTCCGTCTGTTCTGCTTCGGGTACGGCCGCGTAGCCCGCATCCCGCACGCGCCCGATTATATCCTGCTGACTGACTGAGGCCTCGTGCTCGACGGTGAGTCTTTCGATGGCAAAATTTACCACGGCGCGCCTGATGCCGGGTGCGCCGCGAAAGCATTTTTCAATGGCAGCCGCGCAGTTTGCGCAGGACATGCCGCTGAGCGCAAAATTGCTGATGCTGCCGCCGGCCGCGCTTTCTCCGGGCCGCGCCTCCCCGGCCGCCGCAGGCACATCGGCAGCTGGGTTTTCCTCAACAACAGGCGTAAGGCTGTAGCCTTCTTCGACAATCGCCTCACGGAACTGTTCGGGCCCCGCGGCCGAGTCGTCAAATGTTACTTCAGCGCTGCAGCCCTCGAGCGATACCTGCACCCCCTGGACGCCGGAAATGGACTCAAGCGCCATCATAACGGCCTTAACGCAGTGGCCGCACATCATGCCGTAGACCGGGATGGTTTCTGTACGTATCATGTTCCTGTCCGTACTACCGATAAAAGGAATAACTGCTCATGCCAGCCGCTTGCAGCAGTCGGAGACCGCCGTGAGCCATATGTCCGTTCAGGCTTTCTCGGCAGCGATAAACCCGAAATCGTTGATTGCCCGGACTATTTCACCTACATTCGTATCCGTCCCATTACAGCTGAATACGGCTTCCCTGTTCTCCAGGCTTACCCGTACATCCGACACGCCGGGTGTTTTTTCGATGATTTTCGTGACCCGCTTAACGCAATGCTGGCAGGTCATGCCCTCAACGCTCAGTTTTTTTTCCATGGAGTATCCTTTCACAGCTATTTTCTATTGGCGATTTTAAATACGGCATCGATCAGCTCGTCAATTTTCATCTGGCCCCTGCCCTGCAGTATGGCGTCGCTCACGCAGCTTTCAACGTGGCGTTTCATGACGATGCGCGCTACGCCGCTGAGCGCCTTTTCCGCAGCGGTGATCTGATTAATTATATCAATGCAGTATTGTTCCTCTTCTACCATCTTCATGATGCCCCGCACCTGGCCTTCAACACGCCGGAGTCTGGTAAGGGCCTCTTTTTTGACACTTGCGCTGATCATTAATTTTCTCCATTTCAGGTCTTGACACAATATACCCCCCTAGGGTATATTATTAAAGTAGACGAAAAAACTGCCGATGTCAAGAATATGATTACCATGCGCAGTCTGTACACCATTATCCTTGGAGCAATGCTGGCCCTGTCGGTTAATCTTGCAGCACCGTCGCAAGCGCTGGCGATGGGAACGGCATGCTGCTGCCCGGCCGACTCATGCAGGTGCTGCTGCGAACAGCACGACCGGAAAGAGCCTGCTGCCGTACTCCAGGTGTCAGCGGCCGTACCTCCCGGAACCTGCACCTGCAGCACCGGGCCGAACCCGGCCGGCGCTGACAGGCCCGCCGCAGCGCCATACGCAGACCCCGCAAAGAAGCAAACCTTTCACGCCATGGCGGCAACTGCCGTCCCGGCAAGCCGTACGGCCGCCGCCATGCCCGCTAAACGCTACAAACCTCCAGACGCCTTCTGCCAACGGCTGTACATTCTTAAAAGCTCGCTGCTTATTTGAGATGTCCCCCGTGATTGTTTTAGGCTCTGCGCTGCTGTTTTGTGCTATAAGCAGAAAACGTCACGCAGAAAAACTTTCACGGCTGCCCAACGCCGTGGACAATCTTGACGGGAGGATATATGCGAAAAACAACTGTCAGCGTTATCTGCGCCGCTGTCGCCCTGGCCGCACTGCTGACGAGAGGTGTGACGGTCCGCGCAGATGATACCGGTTCCGGGAAATCGACCGCCGGCGTGCTTGACCTTGAAGCTCTCCTGAGCGAGGGTTTGGAAAACAACCCCGAAATCATCGCCTACCGCAACAGGGCGGACGCCATGCAGGAGCGTCCGTCCCAGGCCGCCGCCTGGGACGACCCCGAACTCATGTTCGGCGTCAGAAGCGTCCCGGTTCCGGATTACGATTTCAACAAAATCGACATGACGATGAAGGAACTGTCCCTGTCGCAGAAGATACCATTCCCCGGCGTTACCTCGCTGCGCAGGGAGGTCGCTGTTCAGGACGCGAAGATGTCCGAACGGGAACTGCAGTATGTCAGGCTGAAAATCGCCCAGCAGATCAAGGCGGCCTACGCCGACCTGTACATGATAAACGCCCATCTGGCGACCTCCGAAAAAAACAAAAACCTGCTTGAAACGTTCGTTGAAATCGCCCGGTCAAAGTACGAGGTCGGCTCAGGACTGCAGCAGGATATTTTAAAAGCCCAGGTGGAACACTCAAAATTTGTTGAGCGCATTATTGAGTTCAATCAGAAAAAAATAACAGCGACCGCGGAAATGAACAGGCTGCTCGGAAGGCCGTCGGGTACTCCGCTTGCGGGAGAGCCGGTCCTCAGCTGGGAACCGCTCCGCTATTCCGTTGACGAGCTGGAGAGGATGGCCCTGGAGAACAACCCCGCCCTGCAAAGCTACCAGAACAGGATAGAAAAAAGCGAGGCGGAGTACGCGCTCGCCAAAAAAGACTACATACCGGGCTTTAATATTAGTGCCGCCTATGGCTTTCGCGAAAACGGTTCCTACGGCGCGACAAGCACTCCCGTGTCCATAACCAGCCCGGACGGTTCTGTCAGCAATGCCGTTGCGCAATCCCCGGGGGGGCGCGACAGACGCGACGATGTAGTTTCTATTGCTGTCGGCATGAACATCCCGCTGTGGTTTAAAAGCAAGCAGAACAGAAAGGTTGCCGAAACCCACCTGCTGATTGAGGAGGCAAAGGCACAGCGCGCAGCCCTTACCAACGATATCGTATTTAAAATACGGGAACTGGCTTCAAAAGAAGAACGGGGCGCGAAACTGATTGAGCTGTATCAAAAGGGCATAGTACCCCAGGCCGCACAGTCGCTTGAGTCAGCGCTTGCGGGCTACCGTGTGGGAAGCGTCGATTTTCTTGCGCTGCTGGACAGCCAGGTGACGTTGTGCACCTATGAAGTCCAGATAAGCCAGGCCAAGAGTGAATATGTAAAAGATATTGCCGAACTTGAGTCGGTTGTCGGTAAAAGGCTCTTCTAACTGTGACATGAGGAATGGGAAATGATGCATTTAAAAAAAAGTATCCATGCAAAGAGCGGGAGAAGGCTTATGTGCAGGGCTTTTTCAGCCCTTGGATTGTTCTGCACTATGATGATTGCATTGCATGCGTGTACGGGCGGCGCGGAAGGGCCGGAACAGAAGAAGCATGACAGCGAACAGGCTGTTCAGCAAAAAAAAATGTTTATCTGCCCGATGCACCCGCAGATAACATCCGACAAGCCGGGCTCCTGCCCGATATGCGGAATGGACCTCGTGGAAAAGAAACAGGAAAACAGCGTGTCAGCATCAAAAACAGCCCCTCCCGCCGATGCCGCTGCCCAAGCGCTCTATATCTGCCCGATGCATCCGCAGATAACCTCTGACAAGCCGGGTTCATGCCCGATCTGCGGGATGGACCTTATTGAAAAGCTGCAGGAAGCCCAGCCATCAGGAACGGCACCTGCCGGGCTTGCCACCATTCACATCAATGAGGCAAAGCGCGGTTTGATGGGGCTCACCTTCAGCTCTGTTGAAAAACGGCGCCTCCAGAAAGAGATCAGAACGTCTGCCCGCATAGTGCCTGATGAAACAAGACTCTACCGGGTCACAACAAAAATCGAGGGCTATGTCGAGAAGCTCTATGTCAATGTGACCGGTCAGGAAGTAAAGCAGGGCCAGCCGCTTTTGACTGTCTACAGCCCCGAGCTTGTGGCCTCACAGCAGGAGTTTCTCGCGGCCGTTCCGTATGCCGAACAGCTCTCGCACAGTTCGCATCACTCTATTGCCGAAAGCGGGGAAAAGCTGCTCGAGGCTGCCCGAAAGCGGCTGCAGCTCTGGGACATAAGCGACGCGCAGATCGAAAAACTTCGGGCGACCGGCAGGGTTGAAAAATATCTGACGCTGTTTGCCCCCTCGCGCGGATACGTTATTGAAAAAAATGTGCTGGCCGGTCAAAAGATACTGCCTGGAGAGCCGCTGCTTGTTGTCGCCGATCTCTCCGGGGTCTGGGCGGAGGCGGATATCTATGAATCGGATCTGCCGTATGTAAAAGTCGGCATGCCGGTGACGCTGAGCCTTTCATACTGGCCCGGCAAGACCTTTGAGGGCACCGTGGGCTTTCTGTTTCCCTATCTTGACCCGCAGACCCGTACGCTCAAGGCGAGGATGGATATCGCGAACCCCGAACTGCTGCTCAAGGGCGATATGTTCGCCGACGCGCACCTGTATTATGATCTCGGGGAATGCGCTGCCGTTCCGGAAACAGCGGTCATGAACACCGGAACCCGAAGCTATGTGTTCATTGCGGGCACGAATGACGAAATCATTCCGCGGGCGATAAAGATCGGCAGCAGGGCTGAAGGCTATTATGAGGTGCTCGACGGGCTGCAGGCGGGCGACATGGTTGTCAATTCGGCGAACTTTCTCGTTGATTCGGAATCATCCCTGAAGGCGGCACTCCAGGCCATTACCGGAGGCGGCCAATGATAAAAAAAATTATTGAATTTTCGGCAACGAACCGTATTTTTGTTATTTTGGTTACAGCCGCGGCCGTTGTCTATGCTGTATACGCCCTTAAAAATATCAACCTCGACGCAATCCCCGATCTTTCCGATACGCAGGTCATTGTGTACACGCGCTGGGACCGCAGCCCGGACATTATCGAAGACCAGGTGACCTATCCGATTATCACCTCGCTTCTTGGTGCCCCGAGAGTCAAAGCGATCAGGGGGTTCTCGGATTTCGGTTTTTCGTACGTCTACGTCATCTTTGATGAGGGGACCGATATATACTGGGCACGCAGCCGTGTACTTGAATACCTCTCGAAAATTCAGGGGAGCCTGCCTGCCGGTGCCCGCATGGAACTCGGGCCTGATGCAACCGGTGTCGGCTGGGTATTCCAGTACGTGCTGGCTGACAAAAGCGGCAAACACAACCTTGCCGACCTGCGCACATTTCAGGACTGGTACCTCCGCTACGCCCTGCAGAGCGTCCCGGGTGTTGCCGAAGTGGCGGGCATTGGCGGATACCAGAAGCAATACCAGGTAACGGTTGACCCCAACCGTCTCCAAGTCTACCGTCTCTCGCTTGCCGATATAGCCGATGCGATCAAAAAGAGCAACAACGAAATGGGCGGCCGGCTGTTAGAATGGGCCGGAACCGAATTCATGGTGCGCGGGCGCGGTTATGTATCATCAACCGTGGACATCGAAAAAATCGTTCTCAGGGCAACCGGTCAGGGCACACCGGTTCTGCTGCGCGATGTTGCTGCCGTCTCGATCGGTCCCCAGATCCGGCGCGGGGTTCTTGACTACAACGGCGAGGGTGAATCAGTCGGGGGCATTGTCGTGATGCGCCATGGTGAAAATGCCATGAGCGTCATCGAGCGGATCAAGGAAAAAATAAAGAGCATGCAGAACTCGCTGCCGGAGGGCGTGGAAATCGTCACCGCCTACGACCGCTCCAGTCTTATCCAAAAGTCCATAGACAACCTCAAGGGCGAACTGCTGCTGGAGATGCTGGTTGTCAGCGCGGTTATCATATTTTTCCTCTGGCATATCCCCTCGGCCATCGTCCCGATCATCACTATCCCGATCTCAGTGCTCCTGGCATTCATTCCGATGTATTTCATGGGCATTACATCCAACATCATGAGCCTTGCCGGCATCGCCATCTGCATCGGCGTGCTCGTCGACGGCGCGATTGTAGAAGTAGAAAACGCCTATAAAAAACTCGAGCTGTGGCAGTCGGGAGGCAGAAAGGGCGACTTCCATGCCGTGCGGCTTGCTGCGCTTCTCGAGGTCGGCCCATCCATATTCTTTTCTCTCGCTGTGATCGCTGTTTCATTTCTGCCTGTTTTCACGCTTGTCGACCAGGAGGGACGTCTGTTCAAGCCGCTCGCATATACCAAAACCCTGACCATGCTGCTGGCCACGTTCCTGGTAATAACGCTCGACCCGGCCATCAGGATGCTGTTCGCACGGATGGATCCCTTCATATTCAGACCGCGCATTCTAGCCAGGCTTCTCACCGCTGTTTTTGTCGGCAGATACTACCCCGAGGAGCAGCACCCCGTCAGCCGCGTGCTTTTTAAACTCTATGAGGCACCCTGCAGATTCGTGCTCAGGCACCCCAAAACCGTCATTGCGGCAGCCGCCCTGACAGTTGCGGTTTCACTGCCCGTGTACTTCAAACTCGGAAGCGAATTCATGCCGCCGCTCAATGAAGAAACAATTCTGTATATGCCCACCACATTGCCCGGCATTTCCGTAACCGAATCATTGAAACTGCTTGAGGTGCAGGATCGCATCATTAAAAGTTTCCCGGAGGTTGTAACGGTTATGGGTAAGGCCGGCAGGGCCGAAACCTCGACAGACCCGGCGCCTTTTTCCATGATGGAAACAACCGTTGTGCTCAAGCCGCCCGGTCAGTGGAGGGGCAAGGACCGATGGTATTCATCATGGGCTCCTGACTGGCTCAAGTGGCTGTTGCGCCATGTCTGGCCGGATACAATTTCTTACGAGGAACTGATCGCCGAGATGGACCGGGCAATGCAGATACCCGGCAACACCAATGCCTGGACCATGCCTATCAAGGGCCGCATCGACATGCTGTCAACCGGCGTGCGGACGCCGGTCGGCATAAAAATCCTCGGTGACGATCTTGAAAAAATACAGGAAACAGGCGAGGCTCTTGAAAAAATCATCTGGACGGTTCCGGGCACCCGCAGTGTTTTTGCCGAGCGTGTCGCCGGCGGCTATTTTGTTGATTTCGAACCGAAGAAAGAGGCCCTCGCACGCTACGGCCTTACGATCGATGATCTTCAGAACGTCATTATGAACGCCGTAGGCGGAGAAACGGTCACAACGACCATTGAAGGACGTGAGCGCTACACGATCAACATCCGGTATCCGCGCGACATGCGGGACAACCTTGATCAGCTTCAACGGGTGCTCGTAACGACAATGGGCGGCGTACATGTGCCCATGTCCGAGCTTGCCGATATAAAGCTGACAACGGGACCGGCCATGATCCGCGATGAAAACGGCATGCTTGCCGGCTACGTCTTCGTCGATATAGCCGGCCGTGATGTGGGCTCCTATGTTGAAGAGGCGAAAGCGGCTGTTTCCTCGGGGTTGAAACTGCCTGTGGGGTATTCCCTTATCTGGAGCGGTCAGTATGAAAACATGCTTCGGGTACGGGAACGGCTGAAACTCGTATTGCCGGTCACGTTTTTTCTTATCTTCATGCTGCTGTATATGAACACGAAATCCGTTTTCAAGACGTTTGTCGTGCTGCTGGCCGTGCCGTTTTCCCTCGTCGGCGCAGTCTGGCTGCTGTATTTCCTCGACTATAACATTTCAATCGCCGTATGGGTCGGCATGATAGCTCTCATGGGCCTTGATGCCGAGACGGGAATTTTTATGCTTCTGTTTCTTGATCATGCCTATGATGACGCGAAGAAAGATAACCGCCTGCGCAACCTGAGAGAACTGCGCGAAGCCATTATCCACGGCGCGGTAAAACGGATACGGCCGAAAATAATGACGGTCGGCACTACAATCATAGGCCTCATGCCGATCATGTGGTCGATGGGGACAGGGGCTGACATGATGAAGCGCGTAGCTGCTCCCATGGTCGGCGGCCTGGCGACCTCTTTCATCATGGAACTGCTTGTGTATCCGGCAATATATCTGCTTTGGAAAAAGAATACTGAGCTTACATACACCTTGCAGGAGCAGTAGTTTGTTATAGAGGATTGTTTTTAATGCCGACGCATGAAAGGAGATCAGATATGAATCAAGGGTTCACTGAAACCATGCAGCAGGACTGCGCCGCATGCGGCAAGCCTATCACGGGTAAATCCGTGAACCGCATGGGTAACCTGTATTGCTCAATGTACTGCGCGGAACTGATGCGAGAGCGGCTCGAGAACCTGGACATGGACAAAATCGATTTCAATGCCATCGCACCGGTGGTGGACAGGTTTATGAGCACCTGCCAGGTCTGCCCCCTGTGCCTCAAATGCCGCGACGACCGCCCTGTGTGCGAAGCCTACTTTGAAGAGCTGCATGACTACATCAACATGCGATGGTGCTGCCACTGCATCTACGCGCTCAGCTGCATGTTGTCCGACGGTTCGGTGTCGCTTGAAACCGTTATAAAGCTGATGGCAAAGGCTGAGGAAATCGCCAGGCAGAACAGCTATACCGGCGTATCGCAGGCTGTTATGGGCATGGCGGAGATGGAGATGATGGAGGATTTCAGCTATGCCCCGGGACCCGACAACAGGCCCGAACCGCCGAAAGACTCACATGATCATTACATGGCATGCGTGCAGTGCGATAAAAAATTCATGGATGAGTGCTTCAAGCTGACGGAGGCCGCGGAAAAAAACCTGCCCAGGGTTGAAGCACTCCTTGGTAAATACCCCTATTGCGGCCATATGCGCTATGAGATGGCGGGAATGCTCCTGAGCCCGAAAGCCTCCGAGGAGACGATTCAAAAGCTGATCGAGAAGACAAAGAAAGTAGCAAAAGAAAAAGGGTACAACGGCGGCCTGCACCGGCTTCACTACATTGCCGTCGGCAGGTCAATTGTGTAGCATGGGACAACCTATTACAACGAAAGGAGCAGCAATGAAGAAAAGTTCATGGATGGGTTTCATGACAGCGGCCCTGCTGGCGTGTGCCGTTATGTTCGCCGGAACAGCCTGGGCAAAGCCGCAGGAGAACTGCCCGATCATGGGCGGGCCAATTAACAAAAGCGTCTACACGGACTATAACGGCAAGCGGGTCTACTTCTGCTGCAACGGCTGCCCCGAGACATTCCTGAAAGAGCCGGAGAAATATATCAAGCAGATGGAAAGCGCGGGAATTGAACTTGAAAAGGCACCGGTTCAACCTGCAGGCAAGTAACGTTCGATCCTTCTAAAACTCCGACAAAAAAACCTCCGGTCCCGGAGGTTTTTTTATGCATATGGCTGCGCAGGGGAACTCCATCAGGCCTGCTCTTTGCCGCGCTGTCGCAGATATTCGATGATGCCCGGGAGCACAGAGATAACGATGATCGCCATGATCACAAGGGAAAAATTCTTCCGCACAACCTGGATGTTTCCA
>CAIRTM010000126.1 GCA_903881505.1 uncultured delta proteobacterium
TCAATCTCTTGATCATTGTACCGAGGCAGTGTAATGGAATCACGGGAATCAAAGAAAAAAGGGGGACGTTCTTTGTTCCACCTTGCGTAAGAAATACATCGGGGCATTTGTATATGTCGAGGATACCGAAGTTTCTGAAGCCCACTTTTTTGCAGAATGATGTAGCCAACCCTGAAAAGCACGTATCGCAACCCCATATTTCTGAGAATGGCAAAGAAATTGGCAAGAGTGGTTTTGTTAATTCTTGGAGACATTCAACCCGCCCCGTCATCCTGCTCCCCAAAGAGGGTTCAGTTCGGCAGTTTGTAATACGATAGTTCGTGACAACAATTTACGGCATGCAGATCTTTCTCTTGCGTGCCCTTTCGGTGCGGGAAAAGGAAAGTTCTGCAGCTAATGATTCTCGCTCGAATATTCATTTTTATAAGCCTATATTCCAATAAAAATGAGTTTGGCGAAGGATTCACAACTTCAATCATAGAAAAAAATGTATATGATTCTTCAAGAGTCTCCATCAACCGACTCTCACCCACTCCCCGGACCTCAATGATTCAAGCACCGCAAAAGATGCCTTTGTCGTATTAACAATATCAGCAAAGGATATCGGTATCTCCTGCTTACCACAGAGATACGCATAATACTGTCGAAACTGTTCTGCATGCCCCTTGTCCTGTCGTCTTAATTTCATGTTCTTAAATCCTGATACTCCGGAGGCGAAAAGGGTTCTGAAATTGTCTATCTTCATGACTTTCCCGTCTGTGTATACTTCAACAGTTTCTTTTGGCCAGGCCTTATTGCCATTTGCAAAGTAATTAAGCGTTGCCTGGGAGCCATTTTTGCATTTCAAAATTATCACAACATTGTCACTATAGACATCCGTATCTTTACCGAGAGAAGAAGCGCAGACCGAGCATAGAGGGCTGCCTGCAAGAAATAAAAACAGATCAATAAAATGACATGCTTCACCTAAAATCCGGCCCCCGCCAACTTCAGGATTTTGGGTCCAGTGATTTTTTGGAATCATACCCGCATTAAAAGTCATTGAAACATTTATCAATGAAGTTTGGCCTATGCATGATTTCAGCTTTACCGACAAAGGCGAGAAACGCCGATTAAAACCTACCATAATACTATTAGTATCGGTTAAGACAGATTCAATTTTTGACAAATCATCCTGGTTGATTGTTAATGGTTTCTCAACAAATACCTGTTTCCCTGCCGTAAGCCCATCAACAACCATCTTACCATGCATATTGTGGCGCGTAGTAATTATTACAGATTTGATATCAGGATCGGAAAGAACATCCTTGTAGCTTGTCGAACTTTTTGGTATGCCAAATTTTTTTGCAAGATGCGTTGAAGATGCACCGTTTTGACTAACAATACAGTTTACTAAAATTGATTCCTTTTTCAATATAGGCAACAATGTTGCTTTGGTAAATAAACCCGCTCCTATTATTCCAATGCCACCTTGTAAGCAAACTAATGGCCGCCTATTTTCTGTTGTAGTTATAACAAAGGTTTTATCTGAAAATCTGTCAGCATACTGTATTAAAGTTGCAATGTTTTCGGTTTTTGAAAGATCGGCATACAGCTCCGGGGTGCTTTCAAAATTAACGCGCTCTGATATCAAACCCTTGACATTTAGAGAGTTATTGCGGATGCACTCAAGTATTGTTTTAAAATTTCTATTTTCAGTCCATCGTACAAAAGGGAGTGGATACTCGGTCCCTTTTTGTTCATAACCATTTTCATATCTGCCCGGACCATACGAGCATGAAACCTGAAAGGATATTTCTTTTTCATAAAAGTCAGATCGATCAATATTAAGACCAACAACGCCGACCAGCACAATACGACCCTTTTTCCGGCACATTCCCGCAGCCTGCTTAATAATTTCATTACTCTTTGAACTTGCCGTAATAATGACGGCATCGGCGCCATAGCCATCACTCTTCATCTTTACATGCGCGATTGCATCTTCCGAAAGTGAGTTTACCGCATCTATGCCAAAGCTTTTTGCGATCTCAATTTTTTTGTTATCAACATCAAGCCCAATAACTCTGCACCCATTTGCTTTAGCAAGCTGTGCTGTAAGTTGCCCTATAAGGCCAAGCCCGACAATTATGACAAACTCGTCAAGCGCTGGATCAGCAAGGCGTAGTCCCTGCAATCCAATTGCTCCAATTACCGTAAAAGCCGCGCTTTCAAAATCTACCCCTGCGGGAATTTTGGCCACAAGATTTCGCGGTATAGTCACCACTTCTGCATGGGGGCCATTACTTGCAACTCTATCTCCAACTTTAATGTCATCAACGTCCCTACCAACCCCAATCACAACCCCGGCATTGCAATAACCAAGGGGTAACGGCTCATCAAGCCTCGAAAACACGGCCTCAAGTGTCGGGAAAAGACCATCGGTTCGTATTTTGTCAAGAACCATTTTTACCTTTTCAGGCTGCTGTCGTGCTTTGTCGATAAGTCCAGCTTGCGAGAATGACACCAACATCCGCTCAGTGCCAAGGCTTACAAGCGAATTAACCGTCTGAATCTGTACATGCCCCGAATGAATTAACGGCATGGGAAGTTCTTCAAGGGTAGTTTTACCGGTTTTGAGGTTTTGGAATAGTTGTTTCATGTAGTTGCCTTATTAGTTAATTTGATTATCAACAAATTGACGACACCAAAATTCAATGCGCATTAAAGTAAATATCTGATATTTAATGAGTGGTACAGAAGAACCGGATATTAAAATGGCTCGTAGGTCTTTAGATAAACACATTGAAACCTAAGATGGTCGCAGCAATGAAAAAATGATGCAGGCCGCTTATCAGTACTTTACCTTGAATAGATAAAAGCTTTTCGATTGATAAGAACCTGCTTTGAGATGGGCAAACTATAAAACAGGGGGGGGGGAGTGTCAAGAGTAATGTCGGGCATGATGCGGGCAGGCATGGCCGGACAACAAATAAACAGCGCGGTTAGAACATTTTTATATAATTTGTTGATTTTTTATTCTTTTGCGGGTAAAAATTTCGAAGTTTGTATCGTTAAATTCAGTATGGTTTATTTGCCATTCGCGCTAATATATTTCAAGGTGCACTGGCTTTGGGCACTTATCAAGCTGAGACAGTTAAGGCTCATCAATAAATCTCCTGAGATTTAAAATAAAGTAATAGAATAAAGGGGGTGGCATATAGTCACATTTATAATTGTGGATCTATTTGAGCCAATACAGGTACTCGTATATGGGGAATTAACATTGAAGTAATTCTGTGATAAAATCAAAGTCATTAAGGTGGAGGATAATTTTTATAAATCTGCATGTAATCAAGAAATTATATAAATGGCAGGGAAGCTACATGACACCAGCATATCTATGGGCTAAGTTGTGCAAGAAGATCAGGGGCAGCGCGGTAATAAATAGTCGGATAGATAAAACCTCTAAGATTGAAGCAGGCAGCACAATCGTAAATACCACTTTTGACAGGCATTCCTTCTGCGGCTATGACTGCATTATATTAAACTGTGACGTTGGCGGTTTTTGCTCTATAGCAAATAATGTTATGATCGGAGGCGCACGTCATCCCATGGAGTGGGTATCTATGTCGCCGGTTTTTTCATCGAGGAAAGACAGTGTAAAAAAGAAATTTTCTATGCATAAAAAAAGTGGTGACCTAAGAACAATTATCGGCAACGATGTCTGGATCGGGGAAAAAGCCTTAATAAAAGCAGGGGTTCGGATCGGCGATGGATCAGTTATAGGTATGGGAAGCGTTGTAACTAGGGATGTACAGCCTTATGCAATAGTCGCAGGAAGCCCAGCAAAAGAAATACGCAAACGATTCGATAATACAATCATTGCCGCCTTGCTAGAGATAAAGTGGTGGACTTTGCCGGACAATATGCTGGAGAAATATGCTCCATATTTTACCAACCCTGAAGAATTCATAAGGCAATACCATTCATGAAAATCCTGCATTGCTGCTTGGCTGCTTTCTATATCGATGATTTCAGTTACCAGGAGAATATTCTCCCTAAAATGCATAAAAAACAGGGGCATGATGTGATAATTTTAGCCTCAACGGAAACATATGTATCTAATACAAAAATAGGATATCAGGAGCCTGCTGAATATAAAACCAGGGAAGGCATTCCGATAAAAAGAATTCCTTATGTGAAATGGATACCCCATAGATTAGCTCGGAAATTGAGGCTGTATAAAGGCGTATATAAATTTTTGATTTCCTGCAGGCCCGACATAATTTTTCTGCATGATTTTTCATTTCTGAGTATTGCCAGTATTGTAAAGTATGCCAAACAAAATAAGGATTTGCGGATTTATGTTGACGGCCATACTGATTTTACAAACTCAGCGAGAAATTGGGTTTCATATCATATTTTACACAAAGTTATTTATAGATATTGTGCGAAATTAATAGAGCCATACGCGAAGAAATTTTATGGAACTTTGCCAACCAGGGTTGATTTCATTGTCGATGTATACGGAGTAGCTGCCAATAAAGTTGAATTATTAGAAATGGGCGTTGATGATAGCGTTATTGCCGGCATTAACAAAGATGAAGCTCGACGGATAGTAAGAAAGCAATATCATTTGAGAGAAAGTGATTTTGTAATCGTTTCAGGGGGGAAGATCAATAAATTAAAAAACATTCACAAATTGGTTCAGGCTGTTGCTGAGTTGGGACGTAATGATATTAAGTTGTTGCTGTTTGGTAGTTTTGATGAATATGCTCAAAAGGAAATAGGCAAATTTGAAAAAAACGCTTCGGTAATAAATATCGGCTGGGTTCAGTCCGAAGAAGTGTATAAATATTTTTTTGCTTCAGATTTAGCATTTTTCCCGGGAACGCATTCGGTGTTATGGGAGCAAGCTGTAGGAGCAGGCCTGCCTGCGGTATTTAAAAAAAATAAGGGTCAAGATCATGTTGATGTGGGGGGTAATTGTAAATTTATAGACAACACTGATGTGGAAGACATCAAACGAGTTATCTTAGAAATATGTGACGATAAAGAGGTATTGAGCGCACTCAAACGAAATGCTGAAGGAAAGGGAGCTAAAAAATTTTCGTACTTTGAGATTGCAAAAAAAGCAATAGAAATGTAATGCTTGTATTTAAGCAGACAGGAAATCATTCCGGTCAGTTAATATCGTGTAAGCATGCTAATGCGGACAGCATTGTTTTGAATCCGCCACCCTTAGTTACACTTCTCGGCTATTAAGATTTTGGCATTGCGGGTATCTTAATATTTCTTTACCGGTATCGGCGCTGTAATTTACAAGGTTAACAAGTTTCGCCTTACTGGGTTTTTTGAAACAACCAGATTAATTACAACCCTAAAAATAATGGATACTATGAGACACTATCAAATTTGCACTAATTGTGTAATGGATACTTCGGATTCGAGAATCGTGTTCGATGATAGGGGGGTCTGCGACCACTGCATCGATTTTTATCAAAATGTTTTACCGAATTGGCATACTGACGAACGCGGCCGGCAAGCATTGGAGAACACAGTTGTAAAAATAAAGGAGTCCGGCAAAAAGAATGACTTTGACTGTCTCTTGGGGCTTAGCGGCGGTGTTGACAGTTCCTATATGCTGCATTTGGCTGTAAAGGAATTCGGCCTCAGGCCTCTTGTTTTTCATGTGGATGGAGGATGGAACTCCGAGTTGGCTGTCCATAATATACAGGTTCTTATTGAAAAACTTGGCCTTGATTTATATACGGAGGTCATTAACTGGGAGGAAATGAAGGACTTTCAGCTGGCTTTTTTTAAGTCAGGGGTCCCCCATATCGACATCCCACAGGACCATGCCTTTGTTGCGACTCTTTATAATTTTGCTGATAAATATAATATCAAATATATTCTCAATGGGGGCAACATTGCAACCGAATGTGTCCGCAACCCGATGGAGTGGTTGTATTACGGAACCGATATGGCGCAGTTGCATGATATCATGAAACGTTACTCTACGGTGGAGATGAAAACCTATCCATTTAGTTCTATTTATAGGCACAAGATCTATCTGCGCTACATCCGGGGGGTCAGAGTTGTTAAAATGCTAAATTACCGTCCCTATGTTAAAAAGGAAGCTTTAAATTTTTTAGAAAAAGAATATGGCTGGAAACCTTATCCGCAAAAACATTTTGAATCACGATTTACTAAGTTCTTCGAAGGATATTGGTTACCCGAACGCTTTGGCTTTGATACACGCCGGGTTCAATATTCAAGCTTGATACTGACCGGACAGATGGCTCGAGAAGATGCGATTGAAAAATTGAAAAAGCTCGCTTATGGCCCGGAAACGATTGAAGATGAGTTTAATTATATTGCTACGAAATTAGGCATCACTTCCGATGAACTAAAGCATTACTTTACGATGCCAAAAAAATTCTATTGGGACTACAAGAATCGTGTAACTTTTTTTGTTGTTGGCGCAAAAGTGCTGAAAGCTTTTGGCGTTGAGAGATCAATTAAAAGATGATTACTATTATTGATTACGGTCTTGGCAATATCCGTGCTTTTGTTAATGTCTATGAACGGTTAAATGTAGAGACGAAAATTGCCCGCAATTCCGGAGATCTACGCGGAGCGTCAAAAATTATTTTACCGGGCGTAGGGGCTTTTGATCATGCCATGACTCAACTTAACCGGTCTGGCATGCGGGATGAGCTTGAAAAGCTGATCTTCGTAAAAAAAATTCCTGTTATTGGTATTTGCGTGGGCATGCAAATGCTTGCCAAATCAAGTGATGAAGGCGTCATTCCCGGTCTGGGATGGATTGATGGTGTGGTAAAAAAATTTGATGCTTCTTTATTGAAATCTAAAACTCGTTTGCCCCATATGGGATGGAATACAATAAATCCAATGAGCGGCAATAAACTGCTGTCGCAATTCAGTAATGAAGCCAGATTTTATTTCCTGCATTCTTACTATTTTCATTGCAACAACTCAGGAGATAGTATTGCAATTACTGAATATGGCGTCAGGTTCTCCAGCGCAGTAAATTACGACAATATTTACGGTGTACAGTTTCACCCGGAGAAAAGCCATGCAAACGGTATTCAGCTTTTGAAAAATTTTGCGGAAATTTGAGGAAGTGCGGGGTTGGAAACGAGGTGCTCTGTATCATAGGTTCGTTGACGTATTCCCTTCGACCCGTTTTTGCTGATTGTAGGCCGGGGTGCCTTTGCTGAGTGCGTTTTTAAAGTCATCTCATGACTGGTTCCACTGAAACGGTTTGGCTGTCTCTGCATAATCGTTTTGAAAATCGAGGATTGTTTTCTCGTTATTAAAAAAACAGCGGATCAGGGTAAACCTGGCCCGCTGTTGTGCTTTTAAAAATTTTTCAGCAGCCAATCAGGTGGGTTGGCCCGCCGGTTTTGCTTCTTTTTTGCGGGCGGTACGCTTTGCCGGCTTACCGGCCTGCTGCGCCAGCGCCTTCCTGGTCTCCGCCACCTCTTTTGGGGTGACGGTTTTCCTGAGCTGCTCCATCTGCTCCATCACATCGCGCCAGCGGGTGGCCTCGGCCGCGCTGACCCATTCGAGCTGCAGCCGCTCTTTGCGCAGCCCCAGGGTCTCCATTTTCTTCCACATGCGCTGCAGGCGCTTCTCGGTCCAGTGGTTGGCGTCGATATAGTGGCAGTCGCCGATATGGCAGCCCGAGACCAGCACCACGGGCGCGCCCTTCTCGAACGCATGCCACACGAAATCCTCCCGCACGCGGCCCGAGCACATGGTGCGGATCAGCCGCGCGTTGGGCGGATACTGCAGGCGCGAAACGCCCGCGAAATCGGCGCCCGCGTAGGAGCACCAGTTGCAGGCGAACACGACGATGCGGTTCATGGCGTCTTCGGACAGGACCGCGTCGACCTGGGCCGTTATCTGTGCGTCGGTGAAATGGTGCATCTCGATCGCGTTCGAGGGGCATTCGGCCGCGCAGGTTCCGCATCCGGCGCAGGCGGCCGTGGTGACACGCGCGGGCTGGCCCGAGCGCTTGTCGAACTGAATGGCATGGTAGGGGCACACGCGCGCGCAGATGCCGCAGGCCGTGCAGGCCTCGGGGTTGATCTCGGCCGTGATGGATTCGACCGTCAGCTCGCCCGGGGTCATCAGGCGCATGGCGCGCGCCGCGGCGGCCGAGGCCTGCGTGACCGATTCCTTGACGTCCTTGGGCCCCTCGGCGCATCCGCAGAAAAAGATGCCCCGCGTCGCGGCGTCGACCGGCTGCAGCTTGGGATGGGCCTCGAGGTAGAAGCCGTCGGCGGTTTTCTGCAGGGCCATCATTTCCTGCAGCACGTGCATGTCCTCCGGCGCGTGCACGCCGGTGGCCAGCACAACCATGCCCGCGCGGTGCTTCTCCAGCTGGTTGGTGGCGGTGTTCTCAACGGTCAGGACAAGGTCGCCTGTCGCGGCGTCCTCCTTCACCGATCCCGGCAGGCCGCGGATAAAACGCACGCCCAGCTGCTTGCTGCGCTGGAACAGGTCCTCGAAACCCTTGCCGAAGGCGCGGATATCGATGTAGAACACCTTGACCTCCGTCTCGGGGTAGTGTTCCTTGAGCATGATGGTGCTCTTGATCGTGTTCATGCAGCAGATGTTGGAGCAGTAGCGGTGCCCGGTCTTGAACGAGCGCGAGCCCACGCACTGGATGAAGGACACCGCGTCCGGCACGCGCTTATCCGTCAGCCGCTGGACTTCGCCTCCGGTCGGGCCGCCCGCGTTAATCAGGCGCTCAAGTTCCATGCTGGTGAGCACGTTGGGGAATTTCGTGTAGCTGTACTCGTCCAGCTCCGTGGGGTCGTAGACCTCCATGCCGGTCGCCACGATGATGGTGCCGACATCGAATTCGAGGATCTCGTCGCTCATGTTGAAGTCGATGCAGTTCTTCTCGCACTTCTCGCGGCACTTGCCGCAGATGATCGGGTTGTGGCCCAGGCAGCTTTCAATATCGACCACGTAGGAGGACGGGATGGCCTGCGGGAAGGGCGAATATATCGCCCGGCGCGACGACAGCCCCATGTTGAATTCATCCGGAACCACCACGGGGCAGACCGCGACGCAGTCGCCGCAGGAGGTGCACTCGGATTCGCGCACGTAGCGGGTGCGCTTCAGAACGCGCACATGGAAGTTGCCGACATGGCCGGTAACCTCTTTGACTTCACTCAAGGTCAGGAGCTCGATGTTTGGATGCCGACCGGCATCGGACATTTTCGGCCCCAGTATTCATATGGAGCAGTCCATGGTTGGAAACGTCTTGTCCAACCTGGCCATGATCCCTCCTATGCTGGGCTGTTTCTCGACAAGTACCACCTTGCAGCCCGAATCCGCAAGGTCGAGCGCTGCCTGTATGCCGGCCACGCCGCCGCCGATCACAAGGGCCCTGTTCGTAACGGGCACGCTCAGTTCCCGGCGCGGCTGCAGCAGGCGGGCGCGCGCCACACCGGCGCGGATCAGGTCGCGCGCCTTGGCGGTGGCGGCCTGCGGATCGCCGGCGTGCACCCAGGAGCACTGCTCGCGCAGGTTGGCCATGTCGAGCAGGTAGGGGTTCAGGCCGGCATCAGCGAGGCATTTGCGGAACGTGGGCTCGTGCAGGCGCGGCGTGCACGAGCCGATCACCACGCGGTTGACGCCCTTTTCGGCAATGTCGTTCTTGATCAGCTGCTGGCCCGGCTCCGAGCACAGGTAGGCGCTGGTGCGCGCAACCGCCACGCCGTCCAGGCCCCCGGCATAGGCCGCGACCGCCGCGCAATCGACCGTGGCGGCGATATTCAGGCCGCACTGGCAGACATACACGCCGATCCGGATTTCTTCCTGCTTGCTTGTGCGATTCATCTGTTTTCCCTCTCGCAAGTGTGTATATATATAACCGGCACGTGTGTGCGGTCTACCCGGTCCATTCAATGCCCCGGGCAAGGATGCTTGTCAGGTCGCGGATGTTCACCTCGACCTTTTCGTTGCGCGCGGGGTCGCGCATGGCGCAGCTCAGGTGGATCATGCATTTCGGGCAGGCGGTCACCAGCAGCTGCGCGCCCGTGGCGCTCACCTCCCGCAGGCGCTGCACCTGGATGTTTTTCGAATAGGCGTCGCAGTTGATAAAGCCGCTGTTGCCGCAGCAGATCGCGCCGCGCCCCGAGTTCTCCATTTCACGCAGGACAAGGCCCGGGATCTGGCCCAGCAGAAAGCGCGGGGCCTCATAGCAGCCGCTCATGCGCCCCAGGCGGCAGGGGTCCTGAAAGGTGGCGGTCGTTTCAAGCGGCCGGAACGCCTTGCCGCCCTTGCGGACCTCTTTCTGCAGCAGATCGAGCAGCAGCGTCACCTTGATATCAAAGCCCGGTATCACCTCGGGCATGTGCGTGCCCAGCATGGTGTAGCATTCCGGGCACGACACGATGATCTCCTCGATGCCGGCGCTTTTAAATTCCTCATAGTTCAGCCGGCACAGGGTTTCGAAGTTCTCGCGGTCCCCGGCCCACAGCAGGTCATGGCCGCAGCAGCGCTCGTTTTTCAGCAGCACCGGCTCGATGTCGAGAAAATTGAGCAGCCGCACGCTGTCGCGCGCAATCGTGAGGGTGTCGACCTGCAGGTGCGCGAAAAACACGTCGAAGTAGGGCGCGCACCCGCTGAAATAGGCCACCCTGCCTTTCTGCGCGGTTTTCAGGTCGGGGCTCACCCATCCCAGGCGGTTCTGCTTCAGGTCCGGCGAGGTCATCATGCGCATCCAGGAGTGCAGGGCGCCGTCATGGGCGCGGTAGCCCTTGAGTCCTTTTTCAGCGGCCAGCAGCGCACGCATTTCGAGGATCACGCGGCTGATGTCCACGCCCGAGGGGCAGCGCTCCTGGCACAGCGAACAGGTCAGGCACTCCCAGACCGAAGATTCGATAAAGGCCTCGTCGTCGCGCTCCGAGATCAGCTTCTGCGCCAGCAGGCGCGGAGAGTACTCCTTGCCGGCCAGCATGCGCGGGCAGGCGGCCGAGCACTTGCCGCATTCCAAACACTGGTACAGCGCGTTGTCGCGGATGATTTTTGTTATGCGCACACTGTCCATGCTTTCAGACGGCCTCCCGTTCCTGGCGCGGCTTGGCCGGGTTGGCGCCCATGGCCTCGATGCGTCCGGCAAACGCCCACAATTCGGCCGCCATGCGGTCCTTCTCGTGCGCCTCGAACCTGCATTCGACCAGGCGCTGCTGGTCGATGCCGAGCAGATCGAGCAGCGATCTCACCAGCTGCACGTTTGAATGCCCGACCGCGGGACCGGGCCCGTAGCGGCAGTCCTCATCGCGGCACTCGAGCAGGATCACGCCGTCGGCCCCGTACTCGAAGGCCTTCAGGATCAGGGCCTGGTTGATGCGGCCGATGCACATGACCCGGATAATGCGCAGGTTCGGGGGCAGCTGGGTGTTCGTGCGGCCGGCCGCGTTCAGGCAGGTCCACGGGCTCCAGTTGCAGCAGATCGCGAGCAGGTTAGGACGCTTCATCGAATGGTTTCCCCCCCAGGGCGTCGGCCACGAGCGCTTCGAGCAGCTGGTTTGAAAAATAGGGCATGTCAAGCGCCGTTACCGGGCAGCGGCCCACGCATCCGCCGCAGCCCACGCAGTTGTGGCGCGCCACCTCGGCCGTGTACATGCCGTCCAGCCCCGGCACCAGGTGAATGGCGTTGAAGGGGCAGATCTCAACGCAGCGGCCGCAGCCCCGGCAGCGCTGCGGGTCAACGCGGGGGCTGATCAGGTGGTCCTTGAGAAACGCCTCGGCCGCGCTGCGGGCGACCTGGGCGGCCAGGGCCGCGCCGGCCTCGAACTGCTGCACCCGCTCGAGCGTATGCGGCAGCACCCGGAAAAGGCCCGCCTGCGGCGTATGGAAAAAAGCGAAATCATAGCGGTAGAGGTTTTTTAGGCCCGGCGTGTCCTCCTGCAGGGCCAGGGGCAGCACGGCCTCATCGACCAGGCAGACGATATCGGAGCGCCAGCGCCGGGAGGCGCCGTCCTGGCGGGCATGGATGGTAAAGTCGCCCATCCGGCCGCGCAGCTCTTTGACGGTCGCGCTGTCGACATGCGTAATGCCGCGGCCGCCGGATGTGTCAACCGGGTGGTGCTGCGTCCGGGGCGGCCCCGCTTCAAGCTGCGGGTTGTGCACCAGCCTGACGCGGAAGCCCTGCAGGTCGAGATTGAGCGCGCAGCTGCGGCCGATGTCTCCGCCGCCCAGCACGATCACATGCTTGCCGATCTGCGTGCGGCCCTGCATGAGCGGGGCCATGTAGCGCGCGCGGATAAAGGACGCGCGCAGCAGATCGCGCGCCTTTTCCACCACCTCGTCATCGCTCAGGTTCTCGGCCAGAAGCGAGTCCCTGAGATTGATCGTCTCAAAGCGGCTGCGCGGCAGGCCCAGGCGCTCGAACAGGTGCAGCCGCGCGCGGGTGCGCTGGTCATTGCAGGAAATGCACTGAAACTCAAGCGGGCAGCACACGCACGAGGCCAGCACGACCCGGGTGATGCCGTGGCGGCGCATGGCGTCCGCGACCGCGTCGGAGCCTTTCGGGTTGCAGGCCGAGATCAGCAGCTCGCTGTGCACGACGCCGCTTACCCGCCCGGCCAGGTCGCGCACCCGTTCGAGCGCGGCGCGCGGGGCCAGGGTATCGTTGCAGGTGCACAGGAAAAACCCGATGCGGACCTCGTCGCTGAGGTCTTCCACGTCGGTTTCACGGGGAACGGCCGGCCGGCGCAGGTTCGCGGCCGCGACCATGGCCCTGCCCGCAGCGGCGCTGCCCGAGAGCATGACATCCATGAGATCGTGCTGCAGGTCTGCGACCCGGAACACCCGCTCGGCCTCGAGCAGGCCGGCGTCCGGCAGCTCGTGCGCGTCGGCGACGATAATGGCCGGGGCTTCGACCGTAAAGCGCCTGGCGGTGCTGAAATGGCTGATGGCGCTGATCTGTCCGCAGGCCTGTTCGCAGATGCGGCACTCGCAGCACACACTGCACTGCAGGCATCGCTTGGCCTCGGCCACGGCCTCGTCCACGCCGAGCCCCATGTCGACCTCGTCAAAATCGCGGCAGCGCACGCGCGGCAGGCGCTGCGGCACACCGGGGCGGCCCCGGCGCAGGAGCGATTCCGGGATGTCAGGATACTCGCCCACGCCGCGGTTTTTCGGGGGTATCGTTTCAAACGAACAGGCCTGGCCGGTCAGGTACTCGATGATGCCGGCCGCGGCGGCCCGGCCCGCGGCCATGGCCTCGACCACGGTCGAGGGCCCGGACGCGACGTCGCCGGCCGCGAACACGCCCGCAACCGGGGTTGCATAACGCTCATCGACAACCGCGCGGCCGCCCGCACCGGTTGCGATTTCACTCGCCAGGCCGCACTCTTTCAGCTGCGGACGCTGGCCGATGGCCACGATCACGCAGTCGGCATCAAGCGAGAAACTGTCACCGCTGTCATAGACGATCTTTTGTGAGCCGTCATCCTGCAGCTGCCAGCGTCCCGCCCGGCACACCACCCGCTCAAGGGCCCCGGCTCCTTCAAAGGCGACCGGCACGGTCCCCAGCACGAACGACACGCCCTCTTCGCGGGCCTCGCGCACTTCGCGCGGATGGGCCGGCATCTCCTGCTCCTGCTCGATGCCGACAACGGTCACGTGTGCGGCCCCGAGGCGCAGGGCCGTGCGCGCGGCGTCCATGGCGGAATTGCCCGCGCCGATGACAATGGTCTTCTTCCCGACCGGGGCCGATCCTTTCAGGTTGACCGCGCGCAGAAAGGACACGCACGCATTGACGCCCGGGAGATCCTCGCCGGGAATGCCGAGCCGGAGGTCGGCCTGGGTTCCCGCGGCAAGCAGCACCGCGCTGAAGCCGTCGGCCAGCAGCTGCGCGGCGCTTGCGACGGTTGTTCCGGTTTTGATGCTGACACCGGTGTTTTCGATCGCCCGGATTTCGACATCGAGCACCCTGCGCGGCAGCCGGAAGGAATTGATGCCGGCTCTGAGCATGCCGCCGGCCTGCGGCAGGGCTTCAAACACGGTAACCCGGAAGCCCTCGCGGTTGAGATAGTGAGCGGCAGTGAGTCCGGCCGGGCCTGAGCCGATGACGGCAACGCGCTCGGCCCGGCGCTGCGCAGGCGGCGCAAAGGCGGGCGCAGCGCCCGAGGATGCTTCACAATCGGCCAGGAAGCGTTTGATATCGCGGATGGCCACGGCCTCTTCAACCTCGGCGCGGCGGCACTCGGCCTCGCAGGGATGGTGGCACACCCGGCCGCAGATGCCGGGCAGGGGGTTGGCCTCGCGGATGACGGCAAGGGCCTCCTCAAAGCGGCCGGCGGCCGTGAGCGCGAGATAGGCCTGAGCGTTCACGCCCAGCGGGCAGGCGATGCGGCAGGCGCTCATGGTGCGTTTGTCAAGCACAAGGGCGCGCGTGGGGCACTGGGCCGGACGGCGCGTGATCGGCGGGCGGGCCGAATCATTCAGGGGGCAGAGCTGCGTGCACTTGCCGCAGCCCGTGCACAGGTCATAGTCGATGTAGCGCGGGTCCTGCTCGCCTTCGACAATGAAATTCTTCCCGCCTTCATCGACCGACACGATGCGCGACTGGGGCAGGGCCGTCAGCAGCGGATGGCGCGTCACGCGCAGGTACAGGGGCCGGAACTGGTAATCAAGATCGGCGGGCCAGTCCGCGAACGCTTCGGCGCCCTCGGGCAGCTCGAGGTAATGCGGGCTCCGGGTGACCCAGGCCACGGGAATGCCGGACTGCACCATATCCTCGGCGACCTTCAGGGCGCCGTAGCCCGAGCCGACCAGCAGCACGGCCTCTATAGTGTCGCGCGCGCGCGTGTCCACGGTTCTCAGTGCTCCTGCCGGGCCCGGCCCTTTAAAATTTCCCCGCCGTATTCGCGGCCGCGGTCAAAAGCGGCCGCGTTCTTGTCGCGCGTCTTGGGCGGAACGCTTTCCAGGACCGCCTGCCTGAGGGACTCGGGATCGACCAGCGCGCACACCGCGGCCACAAAACCCAGCATCACGATATTGGCCATCATCTTGTTGCCCATCTCCTCGGCAAAGCGCGTGGCCGGGATATTGTAGCAGCGCCATTGATCGCTCAGTTCTGCGGGCTTTACCAGGTCGCTGTCCCATAGCATGGCGCCGCCCTCCTGCAGCATGGCGCAGTTTTTCTGAAACCCGGCCTGGCTCATGCAGATCATCACCTGCGGATTTTCAACATAGGGGAACAAAATGGGCTCGTCGCTGATCACGACCTGCGAGGAGCACGATCCGCCGCGGGCCTCGGGCCCGTAGGACTGGGTCATGGTCGCATGCCGGTTGTCGTACAGGGTCGCGGCCATGCCGAGGATGTTGCCGGTGAGCACAATGCCCTGGCCGCCGAATCCGGTGATCAGTATTTCCGTTTCCATGCTCCGGTGCTCCTGTGCCGGCCTACTGGCCGGAGGTGTGTTTCTGGCGCTCGAGATCGGGCCATTCGCCGAGCTGGCCGCTGTGGACCAGCGCGTAATTGTCGCTGAACGTCGGCCGATCGCGGTCGATGAAATCGCCGACCAGAAGCGGCCCCTCAAAATCGAGCGGGGCTTCCCGCGGGTCGATGTTGTTCTTGATGACCGAGCGCTCGTGGAAGAATTTGATCATGTCGAGCGCGGCGCGCATCCGGTTGCGCCGCCCGAACGCGGTCGGGCAGGCGGCCAGCACCTCAACGAAGCTGAAGCCCGGCTTCAGGATGGCCCGGGTGAGCGACTCGGTCAGGCGCCGGATATGGATGCTGGTCCAGCGCGACACGTAGACCGCGCCGCAGGCCGCGGCCAGCTGGCAGAAATCAAAGGGCTCCTCCGGGCTGCCCGTGGGGCTGGTGGTGGTTTTCGCCCCGAACGGGGTGCTCGGGGCCTGCTGCCCTCCGGTCATGCCGTAATTGAGGTTATTGACGCAGATAACCGTCATGTCGATATTGCGGCGCGCGGCGTGGATGAAGTGGTTGCCGCCGATGGCGATCAGATCGCCGTCGCCGGAGGCCACCAGCACCGCGCCCTGCGGCCGGGCAAGCTTCAGGCCGGTCGCGAACGGGATCGCGCGTCCGTGCGTGGTGTGATAGGAGTCGACCTTGATGTAGCCCGCCATGCGGCCCGTGCAGCCGATGCCCGATACCATGGCAACATCGTCAAGCGGCAGTCCGGTTTTGCGGATGGCGGCCAGCACGCAGCTGAACACCGTGCCGATGCCGCAGCCCGAGCACCAGATGTGCGGTATGCGTTCGCTGCGCAGCAGTTCTTCCTGCGGATGCTGCATGCAGGGCGCCGTGGATGGTTGATTCATACCGCCTCCTTGCGTATGTCTTCAACGGCGCTGAGAATGACGCCGGGCCGGATAATGGAGCCTCCGGCATGGCCCACCAGGCGCACCGGGCAGCGCCCGCCCGCGCAGCGCTCAAGCTCGAGCACCATCTGCCCAAGGTTGATCTCCGGCATGATCAGGGCCCGCACGCGGCCCGCAAGGCCGCGGATAAACTCCTCGGGAAAAGGCCAGACCGTGTTGAGCTTGACCAGGCCGAGCCGCAGGCCCCGATCGCGGCCCATGCGCAGGGCGCGCCGGGCCGAGCGCACGCTGATGCCATAGGCCACCAGCACGACCTCGGCGTCGTCGAGGTACTCGGTCTCGTAGCTGATGATCGCGTCGCGGTTCATTTTTATTTTATTGACCAGGCTGTTGACCATCCGCTCCTGGGCGCGGTCCTCCATGGCCGGGTAGCCGTTCTCGCCGTGGGTCAGGCCCGTGACATGGATGCGGTAGCCGTCGCCGAAGCAGGCCATGGGCGCAACACCGTCGGCCTCGGGCCTGTAAGGCAGAAACTGCCCGGGCGCACAGGTCGGGCGCTTGCGCTCAACGACCTCGATCGCGCCCTCTTCCGGGATCAGCACCCGCTCGTTCATGTGCCCGACGACCTCGTCGGCCATGACGAGCACGGGCAGGCGGAAGCGCTCGCTCAGGTTGAAGGCCCGGATCGTGAAATCGAACATCTCCTGCGGGGAGGACGGGCACAGGGCGATGATCTCGTAGTGCCCGTGCGAGCCCCAGCGCGCCTGCATCATGTCGGCCTGGCCCACAAGCGTCGGCAGCCCGGTGCTGGGGCCGCCGCGCTGCACATTGCAGACCACGCACGGAGTTTCGGTAATGATGCCCAGGCCGAGGTTTTCCATCATGAGCGAAAAACCCGGACCCGACGTGCTGGTCATGGCCTTTTTCCCGCCCCAGCTCGCGCCCAGCAGCGCCGCCATGGAGGCGATTTCGTCCTCCATCTGGATGTACATGCCGCCCACCTGCGGCAGGCGGCGCGACATGCGCTCGGCCACCTCGGTCGCCGGGGTTATCGGATAGCCGGCAAAGAAGCGGCAACCCGCGGCAAGGGCGCCCTCGGCGCAGGCCTCATCGCCGTTCATGAAATGTGTTCCGGTTAAAACCGCCTTGGATGCCATGGGTAAACCTCTATGGAAATACGGTGCTTGGTGCGCGCTTTTGGAGCCGCTGCGGCAGTGCGGCTATGCCTCATCAGGGGATTCGATGACATAAATGGCAAATTCAGGGCACAGCGCCTCGCAGAAATGACAGCTCACGCAGCGCTCGGCCGCCTCTGCCAGCGGATAATGGTAGCCTTTGACGTTAAAGGCGCTCGACATTTTCAGCACATCGCGCGGGCAGTACTCGATGCAGAATTCGCAGCCCTTGCAGCGCTCTTCAATAATAGTCACGGTGCCCCTGCGGATGTGTATTTTTTCAGCATCAAGGGGGGTGCGCCAGAATTTCATACGGTTTGCTTTCCTGGTGAGGCCATCAGGGCCGGTTATGTACAACCGCTGCAGGCAACAAAAATCAAAAAAAGGGATATTTTATACTATGCGGGTGCGATTTTTGCAACCAGAAAGATAAAATTAAATGCTTTTTCGGGAGGTTAGAATGTTGAAGACGCTGTGTCCGGCAGGCGGTTCAAACATATCCGGACCGGCTGCCGAGCGAAACCGGGGGAACGCACGAAGGGGTTGGAAATGTTATGGCGCACATGGGCACTCCGTGGCCTACAGCGGCAATATGTACGTGCGGCGCAATGTGCATGCACAAAAGTATGTGCCCCCGAACGAGCGCTTCGCACCCCTTGAAACCTGCAGGGCAGGCGGCTATATACATAAGTACGACAACCCGTAAACAGTCAAACGCGGCAATGGTACGGCCATGGCGGGCCGGGCCTCATCCGCACAACGTCAAGTTTTTCCCCACGGGAGGACATGACATGGCACACAACTACACGGCATCCCTGCGGCACGCATGGCAGTATTCATGTGGTGACCTGAAAAAATTTTTCTCCGGCCAGGCACCGCTCCTTGAAACTGTGGTTGAAAAAACCATAGAAGCCGGGGTCATCGTCACTGCGGCGGGCCTGCTCTACAAAGTCATACAGATATTCTCCGCGTCAAATAGCGCTTATCAGGTGTATGCCGCGGGACTGCGGGGCCTCAATGTCGCGCATCAGGTTTACACAAGTGCGCTGCAGTGGCTGTTGTAACAGCATGGACAGGCTGCACGCCAAGCCGGAAAGCGCCTGTTGTAAAACCAAAACCGCCCTCTGCCGCTTCCCTGACAATCCGCAGTGTACTTAAGGGTAAAACTCCGTCGCGGCCGCGCCATGTCATGCCGGAGCCTGGTGCGGCATCAGCCGTGCTCACGCTGCCACCCCCGATTTTCGCGCCAGAGGGTTCTCGTGCGCCCTCCTGCCGCGCGGCCGTGGCCTGTTCTGCTGGCATTAGCTGCACATGTCCGGCGTTAGTTTTCCGAAACTGATACACGCGCCGGTGGGCTCGTTTAGCGAGCGCACGTTTTCGAGGTCGGCAGCGGCAGGTTTTTTGAGCGGCTGTCTATTCGTAGAAGTTCCAGGACTGCTCCTGGTTGAGCACCTTGATCGCGCAGAACTCGCCGCACATGGTGCAGACTTCACTGTCTTCAGGCTTGCGGCTGTCGCGCATGGAGCGCGCGCGTTCAGGGTCCAGCGAGGCGGCGATCTGGCCTTCCCAGTCAAGCTTTTTGCGGCAGCCCGCCATACGCTTGTCGCGATCAATGGCTCCGGGGACGCCTTTGGCGATATCGGCCGCGTGCGCGGCGATACGCGAGGCGATGACGCCTTCGCGCACGTCCTCTACCGTGGGCAGGCGCAGATGCTCGGCCGGGGTGACGTAGCACAGAAAGTCCGCGCCGTACATGGCTGCCATGGCGCCGCCTATGGCGGAAGTAATATGGTCATAGCCCGGAGCGCAGTCGGTCACGAGCGGGCCCAGCACATAAAAAGGAGAGCCGTTGCAGAGTTGTTTCTGTATCTGGATATTGGTTTTGATCTGGTCGATGGGCACATGGCCGGGCCCTTCGATCATAACCTGCACGCCGGCCTCAAGCGCACGTTTTGCCAGTTCGCCCAGCGTGATCAGCTCCTGAATCTGGCCGCGGTCGGTGGCATCGGCCAGGCATCCCGGGCGCAGCCCGTCGCCCAGGCTCAAGGTCATGTCATAGGAAGCCGCGATGCGGAGCAGACGATCGTAGTGCTCGTAGAGGGGATTTTCTTTTTTATTATGGGCCATCCACGCAACCGTGAATGAGCCGCCGCGGCTGACAACATCCATCATGCGGCCCTGGTTGCGGATGCGGGTGGCGGCCTCGCGTGTCAGTCCGCAGTGAACGGTGATAAAATCGACACCTTCCTCGGCCTGCTGCTCAATGACACTGAACAGGTGCTCGACGTCCATCTCTACGATGGGCTTTTTTTTACGCGTTGTTTCAATGGCGGCCTGGTACAGCGGTACCGTGCCGATCGGCACGCTTGAGTTTTTGATGATTTCACGGCGTATGGCTGAAATATCGCCGCCCGTACTCAGGTCCATGACCGTGTCGGCACCTGCCGCGATCGACACCTTGAGTTTTTTGAGCTCCTCATCCGGGTCGGTGCAGTCTTTGGATGTGCCGATATTGGCATTGATCTTGGTGCGCAGGCCCTTGCCGATGCCGAGCGGTATAGCGTTCGTGTGTTTGATGTTGCGGGAGATGATGCAGTGGCCCGCGGCGATACGCTCGCGCAGGACCTCGGCGCTGATCCGCTCGTCTGCGGCAACATGCTGCATTTCAGGAGTGATGAGTCCGGCGCGGGCTTGCTGTATCTGCATGCTATGACCTCTCTTCAGCTATTTTGAGAATTTTGTCCGCAACATCGGCCGGGTCGCAGCCCAGCACGCGGCAGACCGGCTCCTTGCCGGTGTCGCCACGGTCGAATATAATGTCGGGCACGCGGCCCATGCGCTCAATCACATCTCCGGTGCCCCACTCAAGGGTTGAGCCTTCACGCTGTTTCACATCAGCCGGCTCGCTGTTGCGGTCGAACTCGCCTACGCTGAAGCCGAGCCCGCGGCAGCGCTCAACGATCGCGGGCGAGTAGGCTATGTTCATGGCCGAACGGCAGGATCCGTCAGCGCGCATGGCCGTAAGGATTATTTTTGCTATATGCCGCGATGCGCCTGCAGCAGGCGATGCCACACGGACAATGCCGCCGTGCAGGCGGATAATGCGGCCCGGGAAGGCGACTACGTCCTCAACGGCTCGCGCACCGCTTACGGCATAGCCCATGTTTGACTGTATCTCGGGTATGAGCCGGCCGATGCCGGCCTGCTGCAGGACGCTGAAGGCGGCCTCGAGCGCGGTTGCGCACAGATAGATCTGAGCGTTTCTCTCAAGCCCGGCCGCATGGTTGACCGGGCCCCGGCCTGATCCAAGCCGGCAGGCGCTGCGCAGAGCACCGGTCAGGTACTGCTTGGCGCCTTCAATTGCCTCCTGCGGTCCCAGCCCCCGGCCGAGCAGCGTGGCGATCGCGGCCGAGAGCGTACAGCCCGTTCCGTGCGTGTGCGGCGTATCGACGCGCGCTGCGCTGAAATGCCTGTGGGTGCGGCCGTCAAACAAAACGTCAACGCAGTCGCCCGGAAGGTGCCCGCCTTTGACCAGCACAGCGGCCGGGCCAAACGCATGAATCGCTTCAGCGGCCCGCTGCATGTCGGCAACGTTTTTTACCGGCAGCCCCGCCAGCTGCGCTGCTTCCTCCATGTTGGGGGTCACGAGCGCTGCCATGGGCAGCAGGCGCTCGCACAGCGCGTCCATGGCGTCCGGCTCGATCAGACTATGGCCCGAGGTGGACACCATGACCGGATCGACCACCAGGCGCGAAACGCCAAAACGCCGAAGCTCATCGGCAACGGCCGCAATGATTTCAGCGCTCAGCAGCATCCCGGTTTTAACGGCGTTTGCGCCGATATCGTTCATCACCGCATCAATCTGAGCGCGCACGGTTGCAGGCGGCAGGCCGTATACAGCGCTTACGCCGAGCGTGTTCTGGGCGGTCACTGCAGTGAGCGCGCTCATGGCGCAGCCGCCCAGCACGGTTATGGTTTTAATATCTGCCTGAATGCCGGCGCCGCCTCCGGAATCGGATGCCGCGATGGTCAGAACTCTGTTCATGAATACATCCTGGTCCGGCGTGCGCCGGGCAATGAAAAACGACGCTGCAGTGTACGGGAAGGTTGTACGTACAGGTCCTCGGAAATGTAAGTAATAACAGAAACATGCATGCACATCAAGGCTTTTAATTTTTCCGCTTGTAACGCGTGGGCATTCGTGCTATCCATCGCAGATTGCGGTTCGCGGCACGCTCCAGGACCTGCATCCGGAGGCATTTCCTGAAAGCCGGCTGACCCGCTGAACCGTTTAACCCGACCATTTGCATCCGGGAATACGTATGGATACGCTTGGCAGTTATTTGCGCGAAGAACGTGAAAAACAGGGCAAAACCCTGGTTGATATCGTCCGCACAACCCGTATCAGCCGTACCATGCTGGAGGCGATCGAGTCCGGCCAGGACACGCAGCTTCCTCCCCCCTTATACCTGCGCGGCCTTTTGAAAATCTATGCGCGGGCGCTGGAACTGAACCCGGAAGACGTACTTGCCCGCATGCCGCACCATGCCGTTCCTACCCGTGTGGCGCTGCCGCGCACCGTTAATCTTGAAACGCCGAAACGACCCTGGCTGAAAATCAGCCTTGCCGGCGCGGCTGTCTGTATTGCGGGCCTCTGGGGGTGGCAGGCGTTTTTCGGCTTTGCGCCCTTTGTTCACGATGAACCGGTTATGATGGTCACGCCGAGGACCATCCAGCCCGGCACGCCCGCCGCGCCGACGGTAAACCCGGAGGCGGCTGCAAGCCCCGAACGGGCCGCCGGGGCGCCGGACACTGAATCCGCAAGCGCAGCGCTGCCGGTCGTGCTTCCGCAAGTGAATCCTGCTCCTGCTCCAGCATCCCCGGCCGTACCCGTTGCGGCTGACAATGCGCCACAGTCTGTGCCGGAGTCTTTCAGCGTACGGTTTGCGGCCCGCGGCGTTGTCTGGATGAGACTGCGGGCCGATGACGCAGCCCCGGTTGATATTACGCTGAAAAAAGGGGAGATATATCGCATATCAGCCGGGAGGTCTGTAAAAGCGCGGATCGGCAATCCGGCTCTTCTTGATGTCTGGTATAATGACCAGCCGGTGCTGCTGCCCGGTACGCCGGGCCTGCCCCTGGATGCGACATTTCCGGACATCGCGCAGCCGGAGCAGCCTGCACGATAGGCAGTCCGCCTGGGCGGTGCGCAGGACCGGCCAGCCCGGTTTCGGGATCGCCGGGTGTTAGTACAGGAAACCCCTCCATGATAATCGGCGTTCTCAGGGAAATCAAAGCGCAGGAAAACCGGGTAAGCATGACGCCATCCGGTGTTGAGGCCATGAAGCAGCACGGGCACACGGTGCTTGTGGAACAGTCAGCGGGCAGGGGCAGTGACTTTACCGATGAGGACTACGCCGCCGCCGGCGCGACCGTGACGGCCACAGCGGCTGAGATTTATGCCCGGGCCGGGCTGATTATGCATGTGAAGGAGCCCCAGCCACCGGAGTACGGCCTGATCCGCCCCGGCCAGATCGTGCTTGCTTATTTTCATTTCGCATCCGATGAGCAGCTTACCCGCGGCTGCATGCAAACCGGCGCTGTCGCCATCGCCTATGAAACCGTTGCGGGGCTCCGGGGCGGTTTGCCGCTGCTGAATCCCATGAGCGAGGTTGCCGGCCGCATGGCTGTTCAAAAAGCCGCCCAGTACTGCGAGCGCGTCCACGGAGGTCGCGGCATTCTGCTGGGCGGGGTTGCCGGGGTGCTGCCGGCAACGGTATTGATCCTCGGCGGCGGCATCGTGGGAACCAGCGCTGCCCTGGTTGCCGCCGGCATGGGCGCACGCGTCTACATTCTTGACATAAACCTTGAACGGCTGCGCCACCTGTCTGAAATCATGCCTAAAAATTGCACGCCCCTCATGAGTTCCGCGGCCGCCATCCGCAGCCTGGCCGCGCAGGCTGATATCATTATAGGGGCCGTGCTCATCGCCGGCGCGCGGGCACCCCGGCTCATCACCCGTGATATGCTGAAGGACATGAAGCGCGGCTGTGTCATGGTCGATGTCTCTATCGACCAGGGCGGCTGTTTTGAAACCTCGCACCCGACCTCGCATGACCGGCCTGTCTACGAAACTGACGGCATCATACATTACTGTGTGACCAACATGCCCGGTTCGGTTCCGATCACCTCGACCACGGCTCTGACCAATGCCACGCTGCCCTATGCCCTGCAGATCGCGGACACGGGCTGGAAGCAGGCCTGCCGCGAGGACGAAGGCCTGAAAAAAGGCGTCAATATGGTGGACGGTCACATTACCTGCGAGGCTCTGGCCAGGTCCTTTGGTCTGCCCTGCAGGCCGGTGGATGAGTTTTTGCAGGCCAATGCCGGCGCAGCGTCAGCACAACCCCGGTCGATCTGACGGCTGTTTGCGATCAGCTGTGTCCGTATATATGGAATTGCCATCCCAGAGGCGCTGCCCGCTCAATGATTCAGGCATGAGGACTTGCATGGATACGATAAAAATTATTTGCCTGGCAGTGTGCATAGCGCTGGCCGGCTGTGCTTCAAGCGCCGTGACCGAGCTGCGCGACACCGCATTCACTTCTTCCGCGGTTTCCACGCTTGCCTGCATGCCGTTTGTACGGGGCCGGCAGTGCCTGGACCCGCAAACCGGTGAGGATGCGCTGCTTGACTGCCGGTTTTCATCGCTGAGCTATTCGCCCGAATTTTATTCTCCCGGAGCATTGCAGGATATCTCTTCCATCCTGCACGGAGAGCTCAGAAACACGTACGGCCGGATTGTCAAGGATTACAGCGCGGGTGTATCGGTTTTTGAAACGCTTGCCCTGAGAACGCCGGACAAAACGCTGCGCTCCCTGGCATCCGCCTTTGCCCGTGAACTCGGCGCGGAGTACGTCGCGGCCGGCGTGCTTGACAGCTATAAGGAACGCAAAGGCACCGCGCGCGCCATTTACAGTCCGGCCTCTGTCTCCTTCAGGGTATATATTATTCATGCCCCCACGGAATCCATCGTTTTTGAAGGCGTTTTCAGCGAGACCCAGCAGGCCCTGTCCGAGAACATTCTTCAGGCGCCGTCATTTTTTAAAAGGGGCGCCCGCTGGCTCACGGCGGCCGAACTCTCCCGCGAAGGCATCAGGCGCGTTCTTGCGGATATACCGTAAATATGGTATCAACAAACCCGTAGGCATACGCATGTTTCTTTGTTAACACATGAAAGGTTTTTTGCAGGCAGAAACGTACAGGTTCAACGTGACTTCTGTACGCATACCCCCGGACAGCACCCGGGGATACCATGCTCGTTTCATTTTCCCAGACACTACCGGCGCGGCCCTGTTGCCGATGGCGAGGAGAAGCCGCATGATGACCGGCGGACAGGCGTCCGGCAGCATGTTGCCGCTGTTGTAGCATGCCGTTCCCGCCCGGTTCAATACCGCCGGCAGCCTTACATGACACAACCCGTCCCCGGCTGCGGTGCGCCCAGCAGGGCTGATAGAAGGTAACGGTTATATGAGAAAAGCAGCAAACATCATTATCATCCTGGCGGTCGGCGTGATAGCCTTTAATTTCTGGTACCTGATGAACAGGCCCGAGGTGGCCCCTTCGTGGCCGGGCCGCATCCAGGGATTTTCCTTCTCCCCCATGCGGGCATGGAACAACCCCATGAAGAAAAATTTCCCCTCGGAAGCGGAAATCGAAAGCGACCTGCAGCTGCTGGCGAAGAAAAGCAATGCGGTGCGGACCTATTCGGTTGAAGCCACCCTGGCCAGCATCCCGTCACTGGCAAAAAAACACGGCCTGAACGTCGCCCTGGGTGCGTGGCTGAGCACCGACCCCGAGAAAAACGAGGCGGAAATCACCACGGCCATCCGGCTGGCCCGGGAAAACTACCGCAATGTCGTCCGGGTGTTCGTCGGCAGCGAGTCGCTGTACCGGCAGGACATCACTGTCAAGGAGCTTATCGAATATATCGACCGCGTCCAGGCCGAGCTGAAGGTGCCCGTCGGCACGGCTGAGCCCTGGCACATCTGGATGAAGTATCCCGAACTGGCCGAGCACGTCGATTTCATCGGCACCCACATGCTTCCCTACTGGGAAGGCGTCAATATGGAAACGGCCCAGGACTACATAGTCGACAAGATGGAGCTGCTCAGAAAGACCTTTCCCGGCAAGCCGGTGATCATCGGCGAAGTCGGCTGGCCGAGCAACGGCCGCACGCGCGGCGAGGCGGTCGCATCCGTTGCCAACCAGGCCCTGTTCCTGCGCAAATTCCTGACCCGGGCCGAGGCGCTCGACTACGTCTACTACGTCATGGAGGCGTTCGACCAGCCCTGGAAGCGCAAAAACGAAGGTGCGGTCGGCTGCTACTGGGGGGTCTACGACCTGTACCGTCAGCCCAAATTCCCCTTCCGGGCGCCCATCGTGGGCATCCCCGAATGGCGCGTCCTTGCCGGCGTCTCGATCGTCATCGCCGTGATAACGCTTTCCCTGCTGCTCATCGACAGCATCTCCCTGGGCCACTACGGCCGCGGCTTCCTTGCGGGCATCGCCTTCGTGGCGGCCAGCGGCGCGGTCTGGATCGTCTATAACTATTCACAGCAGTACCTGACCCTCTCCATCATCATCGTCGGCTGCCTGATGCTGCTGGGGATCACCGGCGTGGCCATCGTGCTGATGACGGAGGCCCATGAATGGGCCGAAGCCGTGTGGTCGATCCGCATGCGGCGCCCCCTCACCCCGGTAGAGGCCCCCGACGACGCGCTTCCCATGGTATCCGTCCATGTGCCGGCCTATAATGAACCGCCGGACATGATGATCGATACATTGAACGCCCTTGCCGCGCTGGACTACCCCCGCTTTGAGGTCATCGTGATGGACAACAACACCCGCGACCCGGCCGTCTGGCGGCCCGTGGAAGAGCACTGCCGGAAGCTCGGGCCGGTGTTCCGCTTCTATCACGAGGACCAGCTCAAGGGCTTCAAGGCGGGCGCGCTGAACTACTGTCTGCGGCAGACAGCCCCCGGGGCGGAGGTCATTGCCGTTATCGACAGCGACTACATGGTCGAGCGCACGTGGCTCCGCGACCTGGTGCCCCAATTTCTGAACCGCTCCGTGGCCATTGTCCAGGCCCCCCAGGACTACCGGGACGACAGGGAAAACCTCTTTAAGGCCATGTGCTACGCCGAGTACCGCGGATTTTTCTACATCGGCATGGTCACCCGCAATGAGCGCAATGCCATCATTCAGCACGGCACCATGACCATGGTAAGGAAATCCGTGCTGGAAGAGGTCGGCGGGTGGGCCGAGTGGTGCATTACCGAAGACGCCGAGCTGGGGCTGAGGATATTCGAGAAGGGCTACGAGGCCCTCTACACCTCCACAAGTTACGGCCGCGGCGTCATGCCGGACGTGTTTACCGACTTCAAGAAGCAGCGCTACCGCTGGGCCTACGGTGCGGTCCAGATCATGCGGCACCACGCCGGCGAGCTGATACGAAAAGGCTCAAGCAGCCTGACCTATGGCCAGCGTTATCATTTCATAGCGGGCTGGCTTCCCTGGATTGCCGACAGCATCAACCTGATCTTCACCTTCGCTGCCCTGTTCTGGTCTATCGGGATGATTTGCCTGCCCAGAGAGTTCGACCCGCCCATGGTCATTCTTTCATCCGTGCCGCTGGCCTTCTTCGTATTCAAGGTCGCCAAGATGTTTTACCTGTACCGCAACCGGGTCGGCGCCACTCTTACCCAGACTCTTGCCTCGGCGCTGGCCGGGCTGTCCCTGTCCCACACAATCGCCAAGGCCATCATGTATGGCTTTGTAACCCGGAATCTGCCGTTTTTCAGGACCCCGAAAATGGTGGTGGGCAGGGTGTTCTGGAACGCCCTGCAGTCTGCCCGCGAAGAGGGCCTGATGTTCCTGGCGCTCATGCTTGCCGCCGCCACCGTCATCAAGGTCCAGGGAACGGAAACGACCGACGTGCTCGTGTGGGCTGCGGTGCTGCTGATTCTGGCGATTCCGTATTGCGCCTCGGTCTGCATGTCCTGGATCAGCGCGTTTTCCCGGCTGTCGACCGGAAAGCTCATCAGCACCATCACCGCAGCTCCGGCGGTTCCTGTTCCTCCAGAGGTCCACGCCGGGCAGGACTGCGCTGAGCGTACAGGCTGAAGCAGCGGTTCTGACGCGGCAGGCAATGCCGGCCAGCATTCAGTGTGTCAGCGGTGTTATTGAAAGCTGCGTGCTGCTTGTCTGCCCCGGAAAGAAGTTAAAAGAGTGCTCGAGAAATAGTTCTTGTCAAGTACTGAAATAGGTTTAAAATATCACGATTTAACGGCTTGCAGCATTCCGTGTGCGTTTCGGGACGGAACTATTTCCTTAACCAATCAGGCAAGAGAGTACTTAGTATGAACATACGTTCGGTGCGTGCTCTGCGGGGGCCGAATATCTGGGCAAACTTCACCGTTTTAGAGGTGCTCGTCGATCTTGAAGAATTTCAAGACCGGCACTCGGCCGATATACCCGGTTTTGCCCGGCGGGTTCAGGAGCGCCTTCCCTCAATGATAGAGCACCGCTGCGGCCTGGGCGTGCGCGGCGGCTTTTTCAAGCGCCTTGACGAGGGGACATATCTGGGCCATGTGCTGGAGCATGTGACCCTTGAGCTGCAGACCCTTGCCGGCACGGATGTGGGCTACGGCAAAGCGCGAGAGACCGATGAGCCCGGCGTGTACAAGGTCGTTATCGAGTATGAAAATGAACGGCTCGCGCGCGCAAGCCTTGCCGCAGCCTGGGATTTCTGCCTGGCGGCCATCAGCGGGGATGAATTTGACACCGAGGGCTGTATTGCCGGGCTGAAGGATCTTGCCGGCGATGTGTGCCTCGGGCCCAGCACGCGCTCGATTGTGGATGCTGCGATTAAGCGCGGCATACCCGTGCGCCGTTTGAATGACGCAAGCCTTGTGCAGCTCGGCTACGGTGTTAAGCAGCGCCGCATCATGGCCGCAGAGACCGACCGCACCGGCGCGATCGCGGAGAGCATCGCCCAGGACAAAGAGCTTACAAAAACGATCCTGCGTTCGGCCGGTGTGCCCGTACCCGAAGGCAGGATCGTGCGCAGCCGCGATGAGGCCTGGCAGGAGGCGCAGGACATCGGGCTGCCGGTGACCGTAAAGCCAGCTGACGGCAACCAGGGAAGGGGTGTTGCCGTCAACCTTGCCACGCAGGAGCAGGTGAAAAACGCCTATGATGCCGCCCGGCAGGAGAGCCGCGAGGTGATGGTCGAGGAAAACATCCAGGGCCGGGATTTTCGCTTCCTGGTTGTGGGCAGCCACCTTGTGGCTGCGGCCTGCAGGGTACCGGCCCATGTCGTCGGGGACGGCACGCACACGGTTGCCGAGCTGGTGGCCCGGGAAAACGCCGACCCCCGGCGGGGCGACAATCATGCCCTGAACCTGAGCAAAATACCCCTTGATGCGGTTTCGCTGGGCGTTTTGCGCGATCAGGGGCTGACGCCCGAGTCGGTTCCCCCCGAGGGCGCCTTTATTCTGATCCGCCGCAACGCCAATTTGAGCACCGGCGGCACCGCCATCGACGTGACCGACAAAGTACACCCCCTGAACGCATCTTTTGCCGTCGGGGCCGCAAAATGCATCGGGCTTGATATCGCCGGCATCGACATTGTCGCGCAGGACGTTAGCGTTCCGCTTGAGGAACAGGGCGGCAAGCTGATTGAGGTCAATGCAGCGCCGGGACTGCGCATGCATCTGGCGCCTTCCGAGGGGCAGGCCCAGCCCGTGGGGCAGGCGATCGTCAACATGCTGTTTCCCGAAGGGGAGAACGGCCGCATACCCGTGGTGGCCGTTACCGGCGTTAACGGCAAGACCACTACGACGCGCTTCATAGCCCACATGCTCAAAAGCGCCGGTTACCAGACCGGCATGGTCTGCAGCGACGGCATCTATGTCGACGGCCGGCGTATAGAGAAGGGCGACTGCAGCGGCCCGCAGAGCGCCCGCAGCCTGCTGCTGAACCCGTTCGTTGATGCGGCCGTGCTTGAAACAGCCCGCGGCGGCATTATCCGCGAAGGTTTGGGATTCGACCTGTGTGATGTCGCGGTGGTCACCAACATCGAGGGCGGCGACCACCTTGATCTGCACGACATTAATACCCTTGACAAGCTCGCCGTGGTCAAGCGCACAATCGTGGAAGCGGTCGCCAAAAGCGGCACGGCCGTGCTTAACGCCCAGGACCCCCTTGTTGCCGAGATGGCCGCGCACTGCCCGGGAGCCGTGTGTTTCTTCAGCCTGGCCGACGGCAACCCGATTATCAGGGAGCACTGTGCAAAAGGCGGAAGGGCCGTGTTTTTACGAGACCAGACGATCGTACTTGCCGACGGGGCCCAGGAAATCAATTTCACCGTGCTGGAGACGATACCCCTGACGCATCGCGGCACTATCCGCTTCCAGGCGGAAAACACCCTTGCCTCCATCGGGGCGGCCTGGGCGCTGGGCCTGCCGTTTGAGAAAATTCTTACGGCGACCGAAACCTTCGTTCCCAACTTCATCAATCTGCCCGGCAGATTCAATGTCGTGAGCCACGACGGCGCGACCATCATTGTTGACTACGGGCATAATCCCTCGTCGCTGGAGGCGATCATAACGGCGCTGGACAATTACGACCACAAGCACCGCGTGGCCATCTACTCGACAGCGGGCGACCGCCGCGACTGTGACATCATCCTGCAGGGCAGGCTGCTGGGCGAGGCCTTTGATTCGGTCATCCTCTACGAGGATCACTATCTGCGCGGCAGGCAGAAAGGCGAAATCATCAGTCTGTTCAGGCAGGGCCTTGCCGATGCCGCCCGCGCACGGGATGTATTGGAAATTTACGGCTCGCTCAATGCCATCGACGTTGCGATGGGCAGCCTGAGTGCCGGAAGCCTGCTGCTCATCCAGGCCGACAAGGTTGACGAAACAGTGGAATACATGCGCAAGTATTTCCCCTCCGACATACCGCTGCCTCCCGCGACGCTGTAGTCCTGATGTCGCCGCATGCGCCAAACGGAAGCGCTCTGCTATGAATGGCAATCACACACTGAACAGCCGCGCCTCTGCGCGCGAACCCAGCGGGCAGGTCTGCTTCGAACATGACCTGGACGCACGGCTCTGTTTTCGCAGGGGGGCGCTTATCCTGAACGGCACGCTCCTGACACATGCTGACCCGGAAAACGGCAGCGCGGCGGATGCGGATGCCTCCTGGGATCTGAGTGCCGACATGACCGCCACCGCCAGCGCCTACACCGGCATCGGCGAAATAGAGCTGCGTGACAGCCGGAGCCTGCTGGGCCGCTGGCATTACACTATCGGCCTGCATCCTGAGGCCTGCGCCTTCGTGAAGACGATCAACCAGCGCGCCTTGCGGCATGGAGGCCCCTCCGGAAGCGAATCAGAGCCGGCGCAGGAGAGCGCTCCCGAAACGTCCCTTGATACCCCGGATGAAATCACATCGAAAACCACCATGAAGTCGCTCGGGCGTCTTGCAGGCTTTTGCCGCCCCTGGACACGCTTTTTCCTGCTGAGCTTCGTGCTGAGCGCCGCCTGCACGGGCGCGGGGATGATTCCCCCGTACATTACCATGCCCCTGATCGACAAGGTGCTCATTCCGTTCCAGAACGGCCATCCCGTTGACGAGGGCCGGGTTGTGCTGTACCTGTCGGCGCTGTGCGGCGCGGCCTTCCTGGTATGGCTTCTGGGATGGGCACGCACCTACGTGCTTGCCTGGGTGAGCGAGCGGGTGAGCGCCGGGCTGCGCAATGCCCTCTACACGCACATGCACCGGCTCTCGCTTGACTACTTCAGCGAAAAGCGCACCGGCGACCTGATCGCCCGCGTGAGCACCGACTCGGAGCGCATCTGTTTTTTCCTGTCGGTATACGTGCTTGATCTGGCCGCAGACATTCTCATGATCGTCATGACGGCAGCCATCCTTTTCTACATCAATCCCCTGCTCGCCGCCGTTACCCTGCTGCCTTTTCCATTCATTTTCTGGCTCACACACCGGGTGCGAGAAACGCTGCGCCGTGGGTTTTCAAAGGGCAGCCGCGCATGGGCCGACATGACCAGCGTGCTGGCCGATGCGATACCCGGGGTGCGGGTGGTAAAGGCGTTCGCGCAGGAGAGGCGAGAAACAGAGCGCTTCAGCGAAGCCAACCGGCTCGTGCTGCGGGCCAATGACCGCATCAACCGGGTCTGGTCGTTCTTCGGCCCCCTGGTCACGCTGCTGACCGATCTGGGCGTGCTGATCATCTGGGCGTTCGCCGTGTGGATGATATTCAGGGGCCGTATAACGGTGGGCGTGCTTACCGCGTTTGTGGCCTATATCAGCAAATTTTACGGCCGCCTTGAGGCCATGATACGCATGGTGTCGGCCTTTCAGCGAACGGCCGCGAGCGTCAAGCGCATATTCGATGTCATCGACATTGAGCCCCGCATCATCGAGGCGGCCGAACCCGTTGTGCCCGGCAGGATTACCGGCACAATCGAATTCCGCAATGTGGGCTTTTCCTACGGTACGCGCGAAGTTCTTAAAGACGTCAGCCTCACCATCGCGCCCGGCGAGATGATCGGCTTTGTCGGGCCCAGCGGTTCGGGCAAGACAACCCTGGTGAATTTGGTATGCCGCTTCTACGACGTGTGCGCCGGCGCCGTCATGATCGACGGCATCGACGTGCGCGAGTTGAGCCTTGCCGCCTACCGCAAGAACATCGGCATCGTGCTGCAGGAGCCGTTCCTGTTCTACGGGACCATCGCGGAAAACATCGCCTACGGCAGGCCCGAAGCCTCGCGGGAGGAAATAATCGATGCCGCCCGCGCCGCCTGCGCGCATGATTTCATCATACGGCTGCCGGACGGCTACGACACGCTCGTGGGCGAGCGGGGGCAGCTGCTCTCAGGCGGCGAGCGCCAGCGCATCAGCATCGCCCGCGCCATTCTCATCAATCCCGCAATCCTTATTCTTGACGAGGCGACCTCCTCGGTTGACGTGGAGACTGAAAAGGAGATCCAGCAGGCCGTTGAGAATCTTGTCCAGGGCCGCACCACCCTTGCCGTTGCCCACCGGCTCAGCACGCTCAAGCGCGCCGATCGCATCGTGGTCCTTGAGGAGGGCTCGATAACAGGGGTCGGCAGGCATGCAGAGCTGCTTTCAACCAGCGCAACCTATGCGCGGTTTCACCAGACCAATGCCGAGATGTATCTCGCGGCCGGACTTCCGGCCGGCGAAAGCCGGAGCGAAATCGCCGGCGACACAGAGAGGAAATATGCACAGTAGCCCTAAAACCATTACCGATGGTTTCCGCGACGGGCAGGGCCGTCTGATTGTTACCGACGATCAGGGAATGCAATACCAGGACGTACTGCCGGCGCGCATGTTCCCGATTACGGATCCGGACGGCTTTCTGTCAGTCTGCGACCGGCAGGGCAGGGAGCTGTTCTGCATCCGGAGCATGGCGGACGTGCCCGCGCAGCTGCGCCCCATACTGCAGGAGGAGCTCAACCGCACCATGTTCACGCCCGTGATCAGGCGCATCCTGCGCTCGGTGCCTTTCGGCGACCTCGTGCGCCTTTTTATCACCACCGACCGCGGGGATACCGACATCACCGTCGATACCGAGGAAATCTACCGCCTTACCGGAGACAGGATTCTGCTGAAAGACATACACGGCATCAGGTTTCTGATCCCCGACTGGCACGCCCTGAACAGCCAGAGCCGACGCATTCTGGATATATACCTGTAGGGCTCCGGCTGCGGGCCCGGCGTGTGCCTGTCAGCAATGCCCTCCGGGGAGCTCGTGCCCCGCGCCGGCTGCCGCCTTGCGCTCCAGCTTATCCAGCACCATGAGACAGCTCCTGATATACCAGCCCGGGCAATCGCTCCCGCGTCTGCCGTTGCGCCCGACGAGCCGTTCGAGCGTGAAGCGTGCGTGGCTGAAGCCTGCTTCAAGGTCATATGCGCACGCGTTGAAATCGCGCTCAAAAAGCTCGAAGCGCAGCTTCATGACCAGGTACTCCGCGGTGAGCACGCCCGCCGAAGGGTTACGCAGCAGCGCGGCAAGCCGTTCCTCGTGCCGGGATGCACGCCGCAGCCTCTGCGCCGGGCGTCCGCGGCGGTTCCCGGCGGCAGCGGCAAAATGCGCCGCCATGCGCGCATGATAGTCTGCACGGCAGCCAAGATAGGTCCGTGCAAACGCCAGCACATCGCCTGCGGGCGCAGTGGAGCGCAGGGCCGCCAGGTAGCGGAAAAGCGTGCGGAACTCGAAATTGCAGACGCAGGAGCGCAGCGGAATAGCGGGGTTTGAGCAGATATTGTAATCGCACAGGTAGGCATCATCCTGTTCGGCCAGCGGGCTGGCCTGGCCGGCAAACTCAAAATCAATCAGTCCCGCGCGGTCCTGTGAGAGCACGATGTTGCTTGCCTGCAGGTCGTAATGGATAAAGCCTGAACGGTCCATCAGGAAAAATGTATCGAAAAGCTGTCGCAGCAGTGTTTTTTTAAGCGGGAGATTACACGGGTGGGGGTGCTCCCCCGGAACGAACGTCAGCAGGAGATAGTATGTGCCGCGTGAGCGAAAGCGGGCGAGCAGCACAGGACAGCCGGGAATCTCAAGGCCTGCAAGCCGCATGAGGTTATCGGCCTCATGTTTGAATGTATGGTCAGGATTGGTGCGGCCTGCCGCCAGCCCGGCCTGCTTGAGAACCGCGCATGCGCTGCCGTGCATGCCGGCGCTGATTTTGTAACAGATAGAATTGCGGCTGGCGCCGCAGATTGCGTGCCTGCCGGCCATGGCCCCGTCCGCAATGCGCTGCAGTTCGCAGTCCGTGAAAGCATGCACGCCTTCCTCAAACACGGCGATCTCGTCGGCGTGACCGGCTCGCAGCATGTCCATGCGCAGCGGTGCGCACAGGTTTTCGGTGGCGAGGTCTTTCATGGCTGTCCCGCCAGTCGGCGCGCGCGGTCGATATCCTGCAGGTAGTCAATCTCGGCCCAGCCGTACCCCGCGAAATCAAATGCCCGTATATCGGCGCCATGATCGTTGAGCATCGCGCGGATGAACTGGAAATAGTAGGTGCGCTTTTCATTAAAGCCGCGCTGCATCCGTTTATCAAGCAGTCCGGCGAACAGGCGGGCATGTTCGCGCTTGAAACGGATCACCCCGGTGTAGGCGCCGCTGTAACCTGCAAACTTGACCCCAAAGCGTTCAATCCGGCCGTCGGCCACCCGGACATTCAGCTCTTTGGGGTCAAGGATCGAGCTGTCATATCCCATGTAGGAGGCATGCCCGCAGGCCAGCATATCCCGGATCAATATGTCGGAAAAAACAATATCGCCGTGAATGACCGTTACGGCATCGGTAAAGCCCTCCCGCGCGAACCATAACGAGGCATTGATGCCTGTAATGTCAAAAAAGGGGTTCACGATAATCTGGCAGCCCCGGGCATGCCCTGCGACCGCCTCATTTTTAAATCCGGCGACGATATATATGGCGGCATTGTTATCAAAAGTCCTGATCTGCCGGATCAGCCGCTCAAGCAGCGTCTCGGCGCCTATACGGATAAGGCATTTCGGCAGAGGGTTTTCGCGCGCGCCCATGCGCGTGCCCATGCCGGCTGCGGGGATCACATAGTTCATCGTTCCAGCACCCGTTTTCCTATCCTGCGCGCAGCCCGCAGCGCCCGTGCAGTCAGGGACCTTTTCGGCACAGCGCAGGCAAAGGAAAAATCCTGAGAGCCGCTCCTGTTAAACGCCGCAAGGCAGGAAAGCGGAAAGCGGTTGGGCGCTTCAGCGTAGGAGTTCTTTTTTTCAACAAAGGACGCCAGGCCGCTGCGCAACGCAATGAATGCATCGTTCATATGCCGGGCATGGACGGGAAAGCGCCGGAATATTTCGTTGAAATGCGGCACGCCGAAGCCGTCAGGCGGGATAAAGCGCAGAGCGCCTCCCTCGCCGGGCGCGAAAAAATTCAGCAGGTTGCAGCTGTTGGACGGATCAAGGCGGTGGTCATAGAATTCCAGCCCCTGCCTGCCGGCCAGCAGCAGGTAGTCTTCGTTCATGGCAGCGTAGGCCTTGCTGATCGAGGAACTCGGTGATCCCGCCTGATTGGCAAGTAGGTTCTGGGAAAACACCATGCGGTTTTTTTGGATCAGCAGGTTGATGCCCGCGTCAGGGAAGGGCTCGTCATCCCTGCAGTCAAGCAGGCCCAGAACCGTGTTCCTGATGTCAACGGTGCCGGCAGGCCCGGCGTACACATACGGCTGTGTGCCGGGAAGGTATATGCTCATCGGCACTGCCGTAACCGTGGCATACGGTTCAATGGCGTGCAGAAAGCCGCCCTTCAGGCCGTGGGTCCACAAATCATCGCCATGATCGCCCATCAGAACCACAACCGTGTTGTCCAGCAGGCCTTTTGTCTCAAGAAGGCTGACGATTTCGCCGACCAGCCAATCGGCCTGGCGGTATTTGCTTTCGAACCGGTCCGCGAGCGTAGCAGCTGCATCGGATTCCGCGTCATGCTGCTCCACATGGCTCACCAGGTTCCAGACGTATACGGCAAAGGGCCCTGCGCCGGTAATTGAATCAAGGCGGGCGAGAAGGTCAGCGGGCGCATCGGTTCCATACACCGGTTCGAGATTTTCAGGCCAGATGCAGATCCGGGTTCCTTCTGCGGGATGGTTCATGTTCAGGCATGCAACGCTGCTGTGATATCCGCAATCGCTCAGCATTGAGAAAATATTGCGGCACAGGCCCGCAGGCATAACCCTGTCAAGCGCTGTGGCGTGATCCAGTTCGAAGCTGTTGCCGTGCCACACGGATGCAATCGCCATGAGCGATGAAGTTGCCGAGGCAAAGAAATTGCGAAAGACCACGGAGCGGGCACGCAACGCCCGCACGCACGGAAACGCGTCGGGAAAAAGGCGCAGCGTCTGGTTCGAGATACTCTCAAGATGAAGAAAGAGGATGTTTTTCATACTTGGCGTGTTTCTGCATTGACCGGCCGCCGGCGCTCTTGCAGCGCACCGCTTCCGTGATATGCCGCAATTGCCGCGCACGGTGTCGTGCGCCCGAGCACCGGAAGGCTAGCGTGCAAGCTCAGCGACCTGCTCGAAAGTCAGCTCTTTGCGGCCGAGAAAATAGCGGCGGCCCTCAACAGACACGGCATGCACCCGGGCGAGGGGCGCAAGCGCTCCCTGAATCTGATCGACCACCCGGGCTTTCATCAGGTAGCCGTCAACCACGGAACGGTCGTTTTCAGTTGCGTGGTTCTGAATGCGCCTGACAAGGTGTGCGCGCCATTCGGCATCGAAATAGCGCCCATATTTCGAGAATGAATAGGCATCCAAACCTTCAATCATACTGTCGTAATGCGGGCCCACGTAGTCAGGCAGATTTTCAAAATACATTGCAGGGCACTGTGTTTTGATGAAATCGCAGTACACTGCGTCAACGCGCAGGCCCGTGCACACTGCCTCCCGCTCCAGCCTTGTCATCAGGTGGGTCTTGCCCTGGCGCGGAAGACCGGTCAGCAAAATCAAGCGTTTCTTCATGACCCGCCTTCCTTGTGCGCGCAGTGTGCATTGCCGGTCGCCTGTACCTGTGGCGTCGCGGGGCTTCCGTGAGACCCGGCCCGGGCATCGCAGCCGTTCACATGGCTGATAACGCCGCTGCCGCAGGCGTCGGCCCCGTTTGCAATTTCTGCCCTGCGGTAATCGGCCGCGGCTGAAATGATGCTGTGCTGCTGCAGCAGCTCAGGCCCCCTGATACCGGTGCTGTTTTTGCCGCAGCCGGTATCGTTGAAAACAACATCGGCCGCAGCAGCATCCATCGCGTACCTTGCTGAAGACGCGCCGCCGTGAGAGCCGCTGATGATAATATCGCCGTGATTGTCGCAGGTGGCGCAGGATACGCTGTCCATAATAACCTTTGTGACCGGGCCGTCGCTGAACATAATGTGCTGCTGCATGGGCTGTCATCCGGACAGGATCAGGCGGAATGCCTGCCTGAAAAGCGCAGGAGCTTATTTTTCAAACCGGTACAGAAATTCATTGCGCAGGCCGCAGGCAATTGCGGCAAGCGCACCGTAATAGAGCAGTCCGGTTTTCAGCACGGCCGCGATAAGCGCAGCAACGCTGTCAGGCGCCTGCGGCGGCAGATGAGCCAGAAAAACAGCGCACGGAGCCCAGCACACAAGCAGCATGCACACAAGCCTGACCTGGCGCACAAGGGTTTCGGGGACAGCGGGCAGAAAGGCGCACACAAGCGCAAGTACGGCATACAGAAGAAGCATCAGCAGAAGCAGTATCAGGGGCCAGCGGCCCCAGAGCGGTCCGCCCCTGAACAGGGCCGCGCACACGGGAACGATAACCGCAAGGCCGCCGCAGGCGGCAAGCAGTCGCAGCATAACAAGCTCGCCCAGTTCTTCCATGGCGCCGCAGGCCGCGCTGCACACGGCTGCACCCAGGAGCGGCAGGGCAAATGCCAGGGCCGCCGCGCTGTCAGCCGGCAGGATGCGCAGGGGTACAATCAGGGCTGCCTCCCACAGCACAACCGTTCCGCCCAGCAGGGCAGCGGCGCCGGCGCACAGCACGATCAGGCTGCATGCCGGGCCGCGCAGCAGCGCAATCACCGCTGCGGCCGCGGCCGGCAGCAGCACCCACCACAGCAGGCCCGGCGGCTGGGGCTCAAAGGCAAACCGCCAGGGCCAGTAAAGCCTGGCGCCGCCGGAAACAACCGGTGCGAGGGCGCCTGCCAGCAGCAGCAGCGAAGCAAAACCGGGCGCGCGAACAATACTGTGCCGCCCGGCGGCAGCATCGCCTGAAGCGACTTCCACTCGAAATGCGGGTTCGGGCTGCCGGATCGGCTCGTCGGATGCGCACAATGGGCTTGCTTCATCCGGGTCCTGTTTTTCTGCTGCCTCAACATCCTGTCCGGATGCATACATGCGGGCCGTCCCGCTGCCCGCATTCGCCGGCATGGGCTCGATAACGCATATGGCCCCTGCAGCCAGGATGATCTGCACGTACTGTTCAGCCGCCTCGCGGTCAAGGTCCCGTTTGACGACAGCTCCCTGGCAGGCGAAAATCCGCTGCACAAGCTCCGGATCGATTTTGAAGAGATCGGCCAGGTCATGATAGACCTGCTCGGGATTGCGGCCCTCGATCAGCGTGGAGAAAATAATATGATAGCGGGGCTCGGGCATGGCACGGACGCCTTGTCTTCAGTCTGATATGGTTTTTTTCAGATCGGGCAGCGTCTCGGGCCGATCGCGGTGCACATAGCGGCTGTCCGTGCCGCGCGCGGTGACATTTTCATATACGCCGTTGTCGCGTTTCACAAGCTTGGTAAATCCAAGATCCTTGAGCGCGCCGTTTGATTTCGGCACGGAAAAGCTGCTGCGCGAAATCAGCTTGCGCACGGGACGGCCGCACGCTGGGCAGGCCCGCAGGCGTTCCTCGCGGACAGTCTGCTCAACCTCGAACACCGGCCCCAGGCTGCAGGCCGCTTCGATATGCTCGTATTCATAAATAGGCATGCACAATTCCCGTTGTATATATACTGGCCGCAGCGCAGGGCCGCGGCCTGCGCGTTTTTTGAATTACGCTCTGCGGGCAGCGTGCCCGCTGCGCCGAACACGGCGGGGCAGGCGGCGCCGCTTCGGCATAGGGTTGCGGCTGCTGAAGGCGCCAGAAAGCCATGCGCCCGACGCCTGCAGGCCGCGGCCTTCGCCGCCGCCCTGGTCAGGCACGGTCCGGGTCCGCAGCAGCAGCGCGAAAATACAGGTGAGTGCTGCGGTGATAAGCACTCCAAGCACGGCGGCATAGGCGCTTTCGCGGGCGGGATGCAGGCGCAGAAACGCATCGCTCGCATCGGCATTCAGCGCAAAGGTTTTGTCAAAGGCCAGTACCGGGCGCACCATGGAAAGCGTGCCGTTTGAGTTCCTGTCGGCGCTGCCGAAGCTTGCCAGGGCTTCGCTGCTGCCGTTGGGCCGCAGCAGCGTAATGGCAAGCCGGGTGGTCGACCTGTTGGGGCCGGCGCTTTCCAGAAGCTTTTCAACCCTCAGAAACGCGAAGGCAAATCCCCGGAGATGTCCGGGGTTTTTATGTTCATAAACGGGCCGCAGAACCAGGATCCCCCGGTAGCCTGCGTTATCCTGTATCAGTGTTATGGGGTCGGAACCGGTTGTCAGGCCTGAGCGCAGGGCCTCGTCGAGTGCCGCGCGCCGCACCGGCTCGGAGCCGAGGTCAAAGCCCACGGCATAGCCGTTGAGTTCAAGCGGCGTTATCAGCTCAACGGGATAGTAGGCCTCACGGCCGGATGCAGGGGCACGGCTGCCGTCGCCGGCCTGCTGCCAGATAGAAAAATGCACATCGCCCTTAGCATTCGCGGCATGCTCGAAGAGGGCTTTTTCCGCTGCGGGCACGGCCGGCGCCCAGCCCCAGCCCTGCACAACCCTGCTTTGTGTGAGAAAGCCGGCGAAGCGGTAAAATTCATCCGGCGTGACCCGGGAACTGCACTCGAAGAACCGTCCCAGGGACTCGAGCTCCGTGTCGCGCAGCGAGCGCATTGTCTGTGAGATCGCCAGCGTGCGGCTTGCGGCCAGCTGGGCGAAAATCCCCTGCCGGCGGTGCTGCTCATGCAGGTGCGCGGTCCAGGCCGCGAATACGGTCAGCGTCAGGCCGACCTCCGCCACCAGCACCAGTTCGAGGTAGCGCATCCAGCGGGGAATGCCTCCGGGTATCCTGTGGCGGTAATACGACAGAACGGCCCCGATAGACAGAATAGCGAACAGCAGCAGCGTGAGCACCGCCAGGGGCTTAACAGCCGGGGCAAGCCCGAACTTCCATTCCCAGGCATCAAAATCCATTACCAAAAGCGCGACCACTGTGCCTGCCGGGTCCTTGACGGGCACGCATCCGCTGATGAATTTGCCCCAGCGGTCTGTAAAAGGCCCTTCCACGACTTCGTCACCGGTTTCCATCGCACGCAGAAAACCCTTCGGGGCTTCCGCATAGACCTCGCCCGGCTGGCGGGCCTGCGGAGAACCGTCCGGAAGGCTGTCGACAAGGATGCAGAGCTGTCCCGTGTCGCTGCGACCCAGCAGATAAATAAAACGGCAGGTTTCATTGAGCCGGGCGACGGAGGCGAACTGGTGCTTCAGCCGCCGGTACTCGGGCCTGGCCAGATCGGAGTCGCTGCCGGACAGCTGCCTGAGGCGGTCAGGGTTGACGGTTTCGGCCAGCAGCCGGGTCTGCCGCAGCAGGTCGATGCGCATCTCCGTATCGACCCAGCGCGCTATCCACCAGGAAAGAATAATGCCGAGGACAATATGCGCACATATCACCGCCATCATCAGGCGGCGGTTTCGCTTGAGCTTTTGCGGGGCAGCAGGTGTCTGTGTAGTCATGGGTAACCTTCAGCGTTTAAGCGGGCCTGAATTATTACACGGAATCGATCTGTCCAATGCCAGGGGGAAAACTCCATGGACAGGCTTTTATTATATACACAGCCGGATATTTTTACAACAGCCTCGTATGCCTGTCACCATTTATAGCGGGCCCGTAATTCAATGCCCGTCCGGCGCCGGGGGACGGCGTGGATTTTTCAGCCTGTTTATGGTAGTTTGTAGTACATTCTTCTGCGGCCCGCGGCCATAACAAAAGAGGAGCCCGTGAGCAAAACCGCCCAGTACATCATTTTTTACAGCGTGTTCCAGCTTGTTTTTTTCGGGATGCACCTCTACGTGTACCTGCGCCTGCGAAAAATGTTCCCCCCGTGCGCGTCCGGCTGGTGGTGGTTTGCTGTTATAGCGCTTTCGCTGTCGTTTCCGGCCTGTACCCTGCTGGAGAAGTTTTTCCCGAACACCGCTACCATGCTGCTCTATACCCTGGCCTCAACCTGGCTGGGCATTTTGTTCCTGCTGCTCAGCACGCTTGTGCTGCTGGAGCCGGTTCGGCCGTTTGCCAATATCAACACCCCTTTTTTTGGCAAAGCACTTATCGTTTTCGTGGCCGCCCTGAGCATATATGGTGTCGTCAACGCCCTGTTCATCAGGGTCTCCGAGGTGCGCATTCCGCTTGCCGGCATAGAAAGGCCCGTGCGGGCAGCGCTGCTGTCCGACCTGCATGTCGGCACCATACACAACAGCGGATATTTGAAGCGCGTCGTGGCAAAAACCAATGCCCTGCAGCCCGATGCCATCTTCATTACCGGCGATTTTTTTGACGGCACCGGCCCGATCTCCGAACACACGGTGCGTCCCCTTGCCGGCCTGCGGGCGCCCTGCTTTTTCGTCATGGGCAACCATGAGAAGTTCTTCGGCATGGACCGGGTGCAGAAGCTGATCGAGCCCACCGGTGTGCGGGTTTTGCGCAACGAGGTGAAAGAATTCAGCGGCCTTCAGATAATCGGCATCGACAACCCGGAACGCGAAAACAGCAAGGCCAACGAACGCGTTCACAGCATTCCCTTTGACCGCGCGCGGCCCTCGGTGCTGCTCTTCCACGCGCCGGTCGGCATTGACGACGCCCGCCGGGCAGGCGTCATGGTGCAGCTTTCGGGGCATACGCACAACGGGCAGCTCTACCCCTTCAACTTTTTGGCGAAACTGTTTTACCGCTACACGCGCGGCCTGTTTGACCTTGACGGGCTGCTGCTGTATGTGACGCCGGGCACCGGCACCTGGGGTCCGCCCATGCGGCTGGGATCGAGCAACGAGATAACGCTGATAACATTCGAGGCGGCAGGGCAGAGGCCGGTCAGCCATAAACCGGCTTTGTAAAGACTTCAGGGACGGAAGGGACAGCAAAGACGAAGGGTGAAAAACCGGGGCAAAAACCAGGCAGCATCTCCCGGTCCCTGGAGTCTTTGCTGTCCCTGCGGTCTTTGAAGCCTTTTTATCTTTTTGGAACACACCATGCTTCACCTTGACACAGCCGGTCTGAGCGATATCGGCAAAAGGCGAGCCAATCAGGAAGACGCCTTGCTGGTTGACGATGAGCACGGCCTGTATGTAGTGGCTGACGGCATGGGCGGCCATTTGGCCGGCGAGATCGCCAGCGCGATGGTTGCGGACACCCTGCGGGCGGCAGCATGCGAACCGGAATGCTATCCGCCGGAAGTTACAGATGGCTCATCCGCGCCTGAAGCCTGCAGGCTGCTGGCCTGGATCCGGGCAGCCAACCGGAACGTGCGCGAGCGCTCGCAGCGCGATGAGCACTGCCGGGGCATGGGCTCCACCGCGGCCGCGCTGCTTTTTGCAAACGGCCGCGCCGTGGCCGCCAACGTCGGCGACAGCCCCGTGTACCGCGCGCGCGGCGGCCGCATTGAAATGCTTTCGGCAATGCATACCGTGGCTGCCGACCGGGCCGCGCTTGACCTGCAGGGCCTGGACCTGCCCGTTCATTTTTACCACATGCTCACGCGGGCGGTCGGCATTGATGCTGAGGTGGAGCCGTCCATACTGGAAACAGACGTTTGCGCAGGCGACATCTTCATCATCTGTTCCGACGGGCTCAGCAACGCCCTGCAGCCCGCAGAGATGCTTGCCGTGGTGCAGCAGGCAGGCGCACAAAAGGCCTGCGAAGATATGATTGCGCTTGCCAACGCACGCGGCGGAGACGACAATATAACCGCTATCGTAATCAGGGTGCTCAGGGTATGACAATGCGCATGCAACGATATGTACCGATATGCATCCTTGCAGCCTTCATGCTGCTCGCAGGATGCCTTCCTTCCGGAGACGTACCTGAGCCCCGCCTGTCGGATGATGCCTTGATTTTTTCACAGGCGCAAAAGGCGCTCGATGCACATGATTATCCGGATGCCGCGCGGCTGCTGCAGATTTTTTTGCGGGAGTTCCCGCGCTCCAAGCGCTATACCTGGGCTCTGCAGCGCATGGGCGAAGCCATGCAGGGCCTCCTGGCCAGTTATTACCTGCGTCCGATCGAGCGCGGGCAGGATGAGCCGGGCGCACGAGCGGCATTCCTGGCCTCCTACGGCAGCTACGGCTGCTGGACGGCCGCCGGCGGACGCCTGAACTACGACGGCAGCCATTACCACAGGCTGCTGGCCGACTACCCCGACTGCAACATAGCCGATGAGGCCGCCTACCGGCTGGTGCTTTTGAGCGCAGATCCGGAGGGCCGTCCTGAAAACATCAAGCAGGAACTGGGCTATTTTGAGGAGGTGCTCGAGCGCTACCCGACGAGCTCTTTCCGCTATGAAATTTTTTATGACATGGCATATCGCTGCCACCGGCTCTATGAACTGTATTCGTATTCAAACCGGCCGGGCGAGTCCGACCCGAAGCAGGCGCAACTCTACAGGGAAAAGGCCGTCTACCTTTACTCATTGGCGCTCAAAAGCCCGCGTCACGGATTGTTTGCCGAGAAGGCCTGGAAGAACCTGCGGGACCTTGAGGATGGACGCAGGGTGTTCCCATGAGCCGATGTGCAATCGGCTCGCGTCGCGTTTATAATGGTCCACCCGAGGGAACGCTCCGGGGAGGTCCTCAGCCTGAAAGGGGATGGCTATGAAACTAACAATGGTTGCCGGCAGCCCGCACGGACTGTCCGGCTTCGGCGGCAAAATGGCAGCTATCATTGAAGATCGGCTGCGCCGCCAGGGGATTGCCCTGGAAACCTTTGCGCTGGCCGACATGAGCATCCGCACCTGTGCAGGCTGCTATGTCTGCTGCAAAAAAGGCGCCTGCATCTTTGATGATGACTGGCAGGCGGTCTATGACGCCATGCTCGGCGCGGACGGCTTTATCTGGATGGCGCCGAATTACACCTTCAATGTGCCTGCGGAAATGAAAGCCTTTATCGACCGGGGCTTCAGCAATATGCATCTGCAGCTCCTGAAGGGGAAATATGCATTGCCCGTTATTACCTCGGGCAGCTGGGTGCTTGAGGATGCGCTGGACTACCTCTCAAAAACCTTGCACAGAAACGGCTGCTGGGTGGTTGACCGGATCGGGATCAGCATGGCCGAATGGGCCATGGTTCAGGAGGAGAAACGAGCTCAGCTGCTGGCGGGTGTCGACAGACTGGTGGCTGCTATCGCCGGGCAGCGTATTTTCGAGGACCAGGTCGAATCGCTGAAGGAAATGTTTGAAATGTGGCGCGCTTACCTTTCCCATTTCAAGGACGAATACCCTCATGAATGTCAAAGCTGGATCCGCCGCTGGCCCGATGCCCCATTGGATGAGGGGTGAACAGTCCCCCCTGTTGCCATGCCAGCCGGGGGCACCCATAAGCTGGCTGCCGTGCGCCTGGTTTTTTGCATGCGTCCCGGGCTGTTCTATGCTAAAAATGTAACATTCGGCTTTTCATGCCATATGAGAGGCAACCTAACCAAGGGTCTATAAGCGCTTAGCAAAGGAGCAGTGACGTGCACATTGTAGCTGTTTGCGGAAGTTCCCGCGAGGAAAGCAATACCAATAAACTGATACGTGCCGCGGCTGAAGCCTCCGGCATTGGATGCGAGTTCATAGAACTGGGCGCCATTGATATAAAGCCCTGCAGCGGATGCAGTATGTGCATGATGAACGAAGGCGTTTGTCCGATCGACGATGATATGCATGGCGTATGCGAGAAGCTGCTTGCCGCGGACGGTTTTATTATCGGCGGGCCCACATATTTCATGGACATCTCCGGGGCTGTCAAAAGTTTTATCGACCGCACCATGGCGGTGAAATACCGGGAGATCGGGCCGCCTCATTCGGATATGCCCTGGCATGGCACGGATCCCTTTTACGGCAAGCCGGCCGTCCTGGTGACGACGGTAGCAGGGCGCGGCCATGAGCGTGCCATTGAAACCCTCAAGGTCGCCTTTGACGACTGCCACCGCATGCGAATCGTTGAAAAGCTGGCGGAGATCGTCGGCATGAACGATGTCGACGAGATGCCCGAGACGCTGGCGCGCGCCCGCGCAGCCGGAAAGAAGCTTGCCGCCGCGTTGAAAGCATAAGCAGGTGCCGCAGTGCGGCAGGGGTAGCCATGGCTGACATGCCTGCAGAATGTGCTGAGCTTGCTTTCCTGTTTCCGGACGGTGTCCGGATGGCCTGCATACGCGTGCAGGATGCGCCGCGCCGGCTCCATGATGCCGAGCGTGTGTATGTGAAAAAGGCAGTCGAAAAACGCCGCCGCGAATTCAGCGCCGGCCGTTTCTGCGCGCGCGAGGCCCTCAGGCAGCTGGGCTGTAATGCGGGGCCGATTGCACAGGATGCCGGAGGCGCGCCCCTGTGGCCCGAGGATATCGTCGGCGCAATCACCCACAGCAGCACCTACGCTGCGGCGGCGGTTGCCGGGAAATCTCATCTGCGCGGCATCGGCATCGATCTTGAAGCCGTGTCGCGCGTATCGGAAATGATTGCCGGGAAAATCCTGACCGGCCCCGAGAAAGCCCGGCTGCAGAATGAGCCTGATCCGCAGGAGCGCCAGCGCCTGCTCGCGCTGATTTTCAGCGCCAAGGAGGCTGTGTACAAATGCCTGCACCCGATCACGCAAGGCCGGATCGGCTTTGAGGATGCCTGCATCGAATGCGAGCCGTCGCGGTCTGTGTTACGGATACAGCTCAGTGCGCGCATAAGGCCTTTTTTCCCGGGGATTCAGGGCCTTCCCGGCCGCTATTGTTTTTTTTATGACACGGTGTGCGCGGCGGTATGGCTTGCGGCCTGATGCAATCGCGTGCTGCACGGCCGGCGGGCCAGCCTGCCGCAGGCGATCAGGTTATAAGGCCTGCAGCCGGGAACAGATAAAGGCTTTACCGGCACGCACGGCTGTGTTACAAACGAGGGAACGGCGCCGGGCACAGGCGCAGAGACACGCTCAGGGGGGCGCACGGGCACATGGCAGACCTTGATCATGGGAAATTGGCCGATAAAACCCTTCAGAATCTGATAACCGGCCTGACCGTTCTGAAAAAGAACATCGGCATTTATCCTCCCGGCCATACGACCATCAACCGCACAAGCTCACAGTTGCTTGAGGCCTTGTACGACGTTTTTGCGGGCGATTCGCGCATTACGATCGCCGCCACCAAAAAGGCCCTCGCGATCAACGGCACACCCTTTGAATCCAAAAGCCCGCATATTCAGGAACTCGCCCTGTTTCTCAACCAGCGGGGCATAGCCTCGCTGAGCATTGAAAAGGGCGTAGAAGCCGAAGAACTGCAGCAGTTCTTCCGCCTGGCGCTTGCCATGCCGCCGGGGTCCCTGCTCTACCAGACCCCCGATATTCAGGAGCAGATCAGGTCGCTGCCCAACATGCGGGCTGCCGAGCTTGACTTCAGCGGCGTACTGCTTACCGAGGACGGCGCGTCAGCGGACGAGGTCCGCAAAGGCAGGCAGACCACATTCTGGCAGGACTTTATGCTGAATTGCCTGCCGGACGAGGATCCTGAACTCCGGGCGGCGGCGCTCGCTGACACGACCGCGGGCTATGACCGTGAAAGCTTCAGGCAGTTCTGCATGAAGCATAACGTCACCCCGAGCCTTCTGCTTAACAGCTATAAAGAGATGCTGAAAAAAATTTTTTCATCTTCCGACGAACACAGCAGCGCACTGGTCGGCAAGCAGGCTTTCCTCGAATCTCTCCAGAATGCGCTGGTTGATCTGGCTGAAGAACTGAAAAACCAGCTGATGGAAATAACCGCCAGGCACTTGAGCGAAGTTGAAGACGAAGCCCTGATCCGTGACATGCTGTTCAGCATGCCGGGCGAAATGCTGCTTGCCGCGCTGGAGCGCATCTCCGGAGAGGGGCAGCAGATATCGCCGTCGCTGACAAAGCTGATGGCCAACATAGCCCGGGCTCAGGACCAGTCCGGCGCGCCGGACACAACCGGACAATTCGATACAGCCACCCGGGACAAGATTCAAAAGCTGCTCAGCAAGGAGCGCTATGATGAATACGTGCCGGAGGACTATTCCGATATTCTTCAGAAAATTTCAGCCGGCCTTGTCGGCACCGATAAAAAAGTCGACTTTGACGTGGAAGCGCACCTGCCGGGACTGCAGGATGAACGGCTCAATCGTGATATTACAATCGCGCTGATGACCCTGATGAGCGGCGACTTGGATGAGCAGGTCTATGCCGATTTTTGCGCGCGGGTCGCCCGGGGTATCGCTGACCTGATCCATGCGCGTGAATATACCCTGCTTGTCAATGTATATAAGGCGCTGGTACATCACGTGTCCTATAAGGCGGGCCTGGCGGCGCGCGCTGCCGCATCCGCTGCGGTGCAGGCCTTTTCGGAGGAGCGCTGCATAAAACTGCTGGCCGACGCATTTTCTGCGCGAACGGACGCCAAAGACAGCGCGCTTGAAGAGCTGGTCATGCTCACCGGCGCCCGCAACCTCGGCTGGCTGATGCGGCAGTACCTGCAGCTCTACAGCAGCGAGCGCGGGCAGCAGCTGTTCGCCCTGCTGGGCCGTTTCGGGGCGCGCGCTGCCGAGGAGGCGGTTGCGCTTCTGTCCAGCTGCACTGACGCGCAGGCCATGGCCCTGCTCAAACTGATACGGGCCAACGGCGACAATGCCTGCATACAGGCGGTGCGCCGGCTGCTTGACAGCGACAGTGCCGACCTGCGGCTCGAGGCCCTGCGCACGCTTTTGAAAATCAAGGATGCTTCGGTGCTGCCGGTGCTGAAAAAAATGCTCTATGCCAGGGACCGGCGCACGGTTGAAAAGGCCCTGCTCTTTATACAGGAAAACGACGTTGCGGAGGTGGCTGCCGATCTGGCGTCCATGCTTAAAATCCGCTTTATCTCCCGCGACAGTCTGGCCCGCAACAAAGCCTTTTTGGCCGTGCTGGGCGCTCTCGGCAATCCGGCGGTGCTGCCGGCGCTGAAGCAAAAAGCCCAGGCGCGGTTTTCATTCACTCCACTGGCCCTGAGCCAGACGCAGGTCTTTTTGTACAAAAGTCTTGCGGGATATCCACGCGATTCTATTGCGGGCATTATTCAGCAGGGCTTGAGCTCCGGCAATCTCGGCGTGCGCCGGGCATGCCAGGAAATAATCAACGCGCGCCGCTAGACAGCGCCCGGGCCGGCGGCGGCCCCGCAGCAGCGAACAGGTGAACATCATGGCAGAAACAGGACGGCAGGAAGTTGTAAAAATAATTACGGAGATCGTGGCAACGGTCACCAACATGCACCTCTATCCGCCGACGCATCCGCAGGTTGCCCCGCTTGTCGACCGTGTCTACCAGAGTATCACCGCGCTGCTCGAGGCCTCACCCGAGCTGACGCTCATCATTGTCGATGAGGATATTGTATTCTACGGCAAACCTTTGCCCGGTGTCGGCCCCGCGGGGAAAGCGCTCATAAAACTTCTTGCGAAAAAAGGTATTGAGCGCATTACGCTGCTGAAAGGCCTGCCCAAAGAGCAGCTGTTCGGCTTTTTGAATGATCTGGCCTCCGGTGATGTAAAAACCGTGGCGTCCAGAAGCTGCATCAAAGTCGGCAAGGTTTCCTTTGACGGGGAGCTTGACGGTGAAGCGGACGATTTCACGGAGTTCAGGAATACGATCATAGCGGATTTAAAGGCGCTCTATTACGGGATCCGCAGCGGCAAGAAATTCGCGATCGATGAGGTCAAGCACATCGTTTCGCAGTTTATCGAAAACTTCACCCGGTCCATGAATCCCCTGAGCCTGCTCGCGTCCCTGAAATCAGAGGATGAATATACGTACGTGCATGCGACAAATGTGGCCCTGCTTGCCATGAGCCTTGCCGAATATCTGGGATTTTCCGGCAAACCGCTTGAAAACATCGGTGTGGCGGCGCTGCTGCATGATGTCGGCAAAATGGTCATTCCCGATGAAATTCTCAATAAGCCCGGAGCGCTTGATGCTGAAGAGCGCACGGTCATGGAAACCCATCCGCTCATGGGCCTTCAATATCTGACACAGCAGGCCGATGTTCCGTCGCTGGCCCTGATTGCCGCCATGGAGCACCACTTGAAATACGACGGCAGCGGATATCCGCATATCAGCGACAGCTGGCGGCCCAACATCGTCAGCCAGATGGTCAGCGTTGCCGATGTTTTCGACGCGCTGCGCAGCAAGCGTCCCTACCGCGGGCCCGTTGAACAGGATAAAATCATCAGTATCCTCCGCCATGAAAGCGGCAAGGCACTGAACCCCGAGCTTGTCGAGCACTTCATCACCATGATCGAGCAGTAGCCCTGCCGGCGATGTTTTGGCACTACACCCGCCCGCACACAAAGGCTGTTGCGCCGGATACAGGTGCGGATTTCCGGCATTTCCCTCATTATCCAAATCGCTATCGTGGCCGGATTTGCACAACCATCGATCCCGATTTCGATACACCGGAAGAAGATCAAAGCTCCTTTCGCGGCGGCGCGGTTTGTCGCCGAGCTTTTCATTTGACACTGCTGACAGCGGCTGTCTATAATCAAAACCGACCATTCTCGGGAGATCAGGCCATGTGTCAAATGCGCGTAATGATGGAACATACGAGCGGCTGCGACCGGATCATGGAGGACGTGACCGCTCTTGAGGTAACCCCCGAAGGCGTCGTCCTTTCGAGCCTGTTTGAAGAGCCGCGCCTGGTTGACGGAGCAGCGGTCAAAAAAATCGATTTTATGGCAACCGTTGTTACATTATGCCCGCAGGGAGCCGAACAGCATGGGTGAGCTCTGCAGCCTCGAAAAGCTCCAGCGTCTGATCCCGCACTGGATCGAGCACAACCGCAGCCATGCAGCCGAATTCATTCGCTGGGCTGACCAGGCAGCTGCCGACGGTCAGGAGCAGGCAGCCGCGCTGATTAAAAACGCAGCCGCACTTCTGCAGAAGGCCGGGGCAGAGCTCGCAGCCGCGCTTGAGCAGGCGGGCGGGGCTGCCGCCGGACATGAACACGCGGACGGTCATTATCACCGCGATCACCGCCATCATAACCACCGCGAATAAGCGGCCCCTGTCCGCAGCCATAGCTTCTTGAAAAGGATTACCGGATTATGAAAGCCTTTCGACCTGAATGCCGCGCCCTTCTTATCGGCAGCATACCCTTGCGCGACCATCTTGAGGCGACCCGCCTGATGCTTGAGTACACGCCCGATATTCCGCTGTGGGTGCAGCTGCCGGGATTGCCGCAGGAGGGGATGATCGAACAGTTCGCGCCGGGCATGCCCGGCCTTGTGAGCGATGACGGCCGCATCCATATCGACAGCCGCGCGGATGACTTCCATGCGGAGCTGGCCGCGTTTTACGAAGACTATATCGAAGCGTTTGAACACCCCGAGCGGCTGCTTGCGTCGCGCTTTGCGCTCAGCGACGAAACCGCGCGGGGTTTTTCCGTGCTGTGCGACATCGTCGCCGGCCGCTCGCCGGCCCCCCGCGCGCTTAAAGGCCAGATCGCCGGTCCGGTGACCATGGGCATCGGCCTGAAGGACCAGGACGGCCGTTTTGTGTTTTACGATGACACGCTGCGCGACATGCTGACCAAGCATCTGGCCATGAAGGCCGCCTGGCAGATTCACCGGCTCAAAGCCCTGGGCGCACCGGCGATCATGTTCTTTGATGACCCGGGATTGGTCAGCGTCGGATCATCGGCCTACATCAGCATATCGCGCGACATGGTCACGGGCGCGCTTGCGGAGGTGATTTCCACCGCGCAGGCGGCCGGCGGGCTTGCGGGCGTTCATGTGTGCGCCAATGCGGACTGGTCGCTGCTGCTTGAATCTCAGGCCGATATCATCAGCTTTGACGCCTATTCATATTTCGACCGATTCATTCTGTTTGACGCGCAGGTAAAAGCGTATTTGGACGGCGGCGGCATGCTGGCCTGGGGCATTGTGCCGACCGGCAACGCGGAAGATATTGAGCGCGAAACGACTGATTCCCTGTATGGGCGCTGGCTTGCGCAGGCGCGAGCTGTTGAGCGTCTGGGCGTTGCCTGGGAGGCGCTGCTTGCGCAGAGCCTGATAACACCCAGCTGCGGAACCGGCACCCTGACCCTGGCACACGCGACCAGGGTGCTGGAGCTGACGCGGGAGTTGTCCGCGAAAATACGACGCGAACACGGTTTATAAGCAGCCGTTGCCGCACGCCGGACTGACTCGACCGGCACCGTTCGGGACTTTATGAACGCATTCCCCCAGCCTGCCAGAGGGTTCCCGCTGCGAGCCGCGCTGTGCGCATGCCTGCTCTTCTGCGGCTGCGCGCATCCGCGTCTTCCGCAGATGCCGGACATGTCCCTTGCCGGCGTTGAAACCGCTTCGATTAAAGACAGAAGTATCGTCATTGACCCGGGCCATGGGGGCCCGGAACGCGGCGCCACGGGCGTTCGCGGCCTGACCGAGGCCGAGGTCAATTTGACGGTCGCGCTGCACCTGTGGGGCCTGCTCAAACAGGCCGGGGCGCGGCCGGTGCTGACGCGCAGCGCGGATCAGGCCCTGCACGCAGGCGCGGAGTTTGACATCCGCACTGATCTCGAGCTGCGCGCGCGCCAGGCCATGGACACCGGGGCCGACCTGTTTGTCAGCATTCACCACAATGCCGCGCCTGACCGCTCGGTCAATACGCTCATTGTTTTTTATGCCATGGCCGATCCGTACTGCTCCCGCGATGCGGCCCTTGCGGTCGGTGAAGCCCTGCAGCACAGGCTCGGCCGCAAAAGTCACAGCATACGGCCGGGCAATTACACGGTGCTGCGCTCAAACCGTTCTCCGGCGATTCTGGGCGAGGCCTCGTTTATCTCCAGCCCGGCCAATGAAATGGACCTTGCCTTTGCCCGGACCCTGGCGGCCGAGGCCCGCGGCTATTTCGACGGTATCCTCGCCTATTTCAGCCGCGGTGTGCCGGCGCTGAGCGAACTCGGGCCCGTCACCCCGGACGCCGACGATGGCCGGCCCGTTCTACGCGCCTGTCTAGATCCGGGGCATGCGGGGGCGCAGGTTGAGCCCGCCTCGATTACCGCCACGATCAATGGCGCACCGGTCAGACAGTTTTCGCTCAATCACAACTGCCTTGAATTTACATCTCCGCAACTGCCCAACGGCAGCCACCGGGCCTGTGCGGCTTTTCGCAGCACCCGGGGAAACTCCGCACAGCGCTGCGTTGATTTCAGGGTTGATCTGCCGCCCCACAGCATGGCACTTTCCAGCAGCTTTGCGGTCCTCCCCCCCGACCCTGCCGCCTCTACCGGCATTGATGTCGTGGTGCTTGACCGGCTCGGCCGTCCGGTTGCCGACGGGACGCCGGTCGCTATTGCCGCCTCGGCAGGCAGACTCCTGCAGGCCGATACCGTTACTGCCGGCGGTCGCGCCCGCGCCGTGCTGGCGGCCGGCCCCCGGCCGGACACGGCAACCATCAGCGCCACGTCCGGCAGCGCCAGCGGCCGCATGCAGGTATCGTTTGCGGTCCCTGCGGCGGCACTGCTCTGCCTTTCGGTGCGCGCTGCCGGCGGCCAGCCCGTGGGCGGCGTCGTCCTGATGAGCGGCGGGCGCACACTTGGCAGCTCGGACAGCCAGGGCCATATCCGGGCTGAAACCGAGGCAGGCCGGAACCGTTTTCAACTCATCAAGGCCGGATATGAACCCTGTGAGCTTATGCTCAGCCCGGCTGCGGGCGCGATGACATATGGCGATGCCGTGCTGCAGCCGGTCGACGGCGGGGTGTTTATCAACCGAACGGTGATGCTCGACCCGGAGGGCGAAAGCCCTGCGGCCCTTCCGGTGCTGGATGCGCTGAAAAACAAAATTGAACATGCCGGCGGGCGTGCGCCGTTTACCTGGCGCAGTGACCCCGCGCCTTCGTACCAGGCGCGTGTCATGCTGGCCTCCCGTGAGAAGGCCGATGTTTTTCTGTGCGTGAGCGCCCAGGGGCGGCAATGCCGCGCGGGCCATTATCAACGCAGCGCGGCGGGCAGGGAACTGGCCCGTCACCTGCAGGATGCCCTGCCGGCAGGGGGCTTTTTCGGCCGCACAAAGTGCGCCGTCTACCACTCAACTCATGATGCTGTTATCCAGACCGCAATGCCCGCCATTGAGCTTCAGCTGCCCCGCAAGTTCGCGCAGGGCGGCGATTCGGAATCTGCCGCGCAGGCCATATATGCGGCCCTGCGCCAATGGCTGGCCGAGCGCAGCCCGCAGATGCCCTGACAGCCCGCTAAACCCCGTAGACGATTTCCAGACACCCTTCGCGCACGCGTATATCCTTTACCAGCATTGAGGCGATTTTTTTTGTGGCGCCTTTTGGCTTCAGCCGGTACACGGGATTGCGCTCAAGCATTTTTTCAATGGCAGGCATGAATAATGCGCTGAGCAGCTGTATGTTCTGCTCGGGCATGCCGTTGACGGCAAACCGCTGCAGCTCGGGCCTGGCCAGATAGACGGCCTTTTTTTTCTGGTCGTACACCACGGAAACCAGCATGTCCGCAACGCCGCGGATACTGTCGCTGCGCCCGGCATCGCCCATGATAATATCGAGCCCCAGTTCTACCCGGTTGTCCTCGCGCCGAAGCGTGATGCGCGGGTTTGCATAGGTTACGGTGCCTATAAATTTATAGTCTTTTGTGACGGGGAATTTTTTGCCCAGGCGTTCGCGCAGGTCCTGTTCGGTTATGCGCACGGTGACCTCCCGCCAGGATGAGCACGCACCTGCCAGGCAGGCAACAACGAGCAGGATAATGGCCGGTGTAATGATGCGTTTCATGGCAAATCTCCAGCAATCAACAATCAGCCGGGTCGCGGGCGCCCCTGCAGTCAAGGGCCGCAATATTAGTTTCGACATGTGCGCGCTTTGTCATGCCGACCAGCACGCAGGTAACCCCGGGCTGATCAAGTAGAAAGCGCAGCGCTGCATGGGCAGCAGGCCGGGGCAGGCCGGCCGCATAGCGCACGGCCTGCTCATAGCGCTCCCGGTCCCGGTACAGCGGGTTGCGGCGGCGCACATCCCGCACACCGGGCCGCGCGGCCGCAGCCATTTCCCCTGCAAGCACCCCCTGCGCCAGCGGGCTGTAGGCAATAAAGCCGAGGGTGTGCTCCCGGCACAGGGGCAGCACCTCGCGGGCCTCATCCTGCTGCAGGAGGTTGTACGGCTGCTGTATCGAAACAACCGGGGCCAGCCCGCGCGCTTCCCTCAGCTGCTGCGCAGAGAAATTGCACACGCCGATGCGGCGCACAGCGCCTGAGCGCTGGAAGCCGGCGAGCTCATCGAGTGTTTCCTCGAGCGGGTTGCGCCGGTCAGGCCAGTGAATCTGGTACAGGTCGATGTAGTCGGTTTGCAGCCGGCGCAGGCTGGCGTCAAGATCGCGGCGCAGGCCCTCGCGCGACAGATCGTGATGTACCCGGCCGCTATCATTCCATGCAAGGCCGCACTTGGTCGCGATGATCACGCGGGATCTGACTGGCCTGAGGACCTCGCCCAGGACCTGTTCCGAGCGGCCGAATCCGTACACCGGCGCGGTGTCGAAAAAATTTATGCCGTGCTCAAGGCAGGCCTCAAGCGCTGCGCGCGCCTGGCGCTCATTATGAGCGCCCCAGCCACGGCCGCCCAGGGCCCAGGTCCCGCAGCCGATGCGCGAAACCGCAAGATTGCTTGCGCCCAGCTGCCGGTACTGCATGGACGCGGAGGCCGTCCATGCAGGCCGCCCAACGCTATGCCTGCCATGCATGTCCATCGCCCGCATATGGTAAATGAGTTGCCGCGCAAATGCATCAAAAAAAACGTTCCGGCGGTTTCGAGCCACACGGCCGGCATGCCGCACCGTACCGGCCCATGAGCCCCGGGACGCAACGGGGGATGATGTAATAAAACCGGCTGGGGAAACCGGCAGCCGCAGGCCCCCCCGCTAGTGCGCCGCGGCGAATACGTTGCGAATGCCCGTAAAAATCATCTGGGCCGCAAGGGACGCAAGCACCAGGCCCGTGACCTTGCTCAGAATATTGATGATTTTCTTGCCCAGCAGCCGCTCCACAAAACCGGCCGCAAGCAGCAGCGCCCCGACGCTCAGCGTGGCCAGCACCAGCGCCAGGCAGCCGAGCAGCTTCTGCGCTGCATTGGTTATTTCGGCCCCCAGCACCAGCAGCGTGCCGATGGTGGCCGGTCCGACGATAATGGGCATGGCAAGGGGCACAACGGCAATATCCTCGTCGGACCCTGACTCCGGGGCCCTTGACTGCACCAGGCCCAGGGCCGACGCGAACAGCAGCGCCCCGGCGCCGATGCGGAAGGAGTCAAGGGTGATGCCGAAAAGCCTGAAAACGACGGCTCCGTAAAAAAACAGCAGAAAGCAGAGCGCACCGACGGCAGCGGTGACCTGTACGGCCAGCGTGCGGCGCCGGGCCTCGGTATAATTTCCGGTCATGCTGAGAAAAATCGAGAGCGCGAAAAACGGGGTGAACAGAAAGAAAAACTTGATCCAGACGCTGATGAAAAAATCGAGCGAAGACTGCATGTCGGTGCCTGAGCTGAAGGATAAAAATTCTCGGCGCGAAGCCCTGCCGCCTGCGCCGTACTATAGACCCTGCAAGGACCGCTGTCAATGCAGCCCCGGCACATCAGCACCGATGCCGTTCCGCCAATTTTCAATTGACACGCACGTACACCCGGCCTATAGTTTTCCGCATTTACGGGCACGCTTCCATCTGCGGCCCTTAATTTCAGCATCGAAAACAGGTTTTTACAAAAAAATACGGGGCCTGCAGCGGCCTCTCTTTTAAAAATGAGCGACGGCTTACGAATACCTCCCGAAGACGGGAAACAAGACGGCAGTATGAAAAAAAAATCGAAAGAAAAGCTGTTCACCCCGGCGGAAAACAGCATACTCATAAGCTTGAGCGCAGCCCTGGGCCTGCGGCAGCTCGGGCTCCTGCTGGTTCTCCCGTTTCTCTCGACATGGGGAGTAGGCCTTGAAAAGGCGACGCCCGCGCTTATCGGGCTTGCCATGGGGATATTCGGCCTGACACAGGGGCTGCTGCTGATTCCCTACGGCCTGTGGAGCGACCGCATCGGCAGGAAAAAGCCCTTTATCGCGGGGATGCTTATTTTTACCTTCGGGCTCATTCTCGCCTCTTTTTCGACATCTATTTATATGCTGATAATCGCGCGGGCGCTGCAGGGCGGCGGGGCCGTGGCGGCGGTCATTTTTTCATGGATCGGAGACGTGATCCCCGCGGAAAAAAGAAACCGCGCAATGTCCCTGCCCGCGATAGCCGTCGGCATATCCTCGACCCTGGCCTTCATCGGCGGCCCTGTTTTGATCACGTTCATCACGGTCGAACAGATGTTCCTGCTGTGCGCGATAATCAGCGCGCTGGCAATGACCTATATCATTTTCTTCATACCTCCCGGGCCCAGGCCTGAGCCCGTTGCTTTCAACGCCCGGGAATACCTCGCGGCGATGAAAACACCCGGGCTCCTGCCGCTGTATGCGTCCGGCATGATCATGAACTATATTCTCGTCGCCGTGTTTTATATATTGCCGCAATTGATATCAAA
>CAIRTM010000127.1 GCA_903881505.1 uncultured delta proteobacterium
ACACCGCTCTTTGTGCACCGGCGCCATGCGCGTGCGGGCCCTGCGCACCTACGGCGACCCCTGGGCCCCTGACCCGCAGTGCTATCTCACCGACGCCGAAATCGGCCTTGATGATGAAACAAAGCAGGAGCTGCGCTGCCGTGGCGAGGACTTCCCTCAGCCCGAGGAGCTGCGGGCCATATGAAACTGTATCCGGCCATGATACGCCTTTCCGGGAGCCTGGTGACCGTTGTGGGCGCAGGCGATGTGGCGCTGCGCAAAGCCCGGGAACTGCTGTGCTGCGGCGCCCGTGTGCGGGTTGTGGCCCCGCGCATGCATGATGGTTTTCCCGGCCTTTCCGGAGAGTACGCGGATCGGCTGGAACTGCGCGAGCGCGAGTATCGCCCCGGCGATATCGACGGATCGCTGCTGGCCGTTGCAGCCACCGATGATCCGGAGGTGAACAGGGCCGTTTTTACCGAGGCGCGCGAGAAAAACATACTCGTCAATGCCGTTGACGACCCGCCCAACTGCACCTTTTTCGTGCCGGCATCGTTTCGAAGGGATGATTTTCTATTGAGCATTTCAACGGGCGGCGCTTCGCCGGCCATGGCCGCGCGCCTGTGCAGGCAGCTTCAGGAGCACGTTCCCGAACATATCGGCGCTCTTCTGCAGGCGCTGGCCGAAGCCAGGTCTGCCTTGAAGCAGGAAAGCCGTTTCGCGCATCTTGACGCCCACAGCCGTGCCGGGATCCTGAAAACGATTGTTTGTGATGATGCGCGCCTGGAGCGGCTCCGTATCGCCTTTGAGCAGGGAGATATCGTATCGTTTCTCCAGGGATGCCTGTGACGCCTGAGCGGCCCTGCTGCGGCCGCGAGGCGCTGAGCCCACAGTAATGTGCTGTCGATAGGGTAGCTGCATGGCTGACATGTTCGATCTTGTGATCGCGGGCGGCGGGCCGGCCGGCCTTGAGGCCGCGCGCACGGCCGCGCGCTTCGGCCTGCGCGTGGCGCTCGTTGAGCGCAAAAGCCATCCTGCGCTTCTGATGCGGTCGTGCGCCCAGATGTTTTTGATGAACATGGATTCTTTGTACAATGAAACCATGTACCCGGCGCCGCAGCAGCAGCGCTGGGTGTTTCCGGCCAATAATTTTTCCGTGCCGTACCGGGGCGGCTACCGGCAGTTCTATGCCTGCCATTTTGTCGCGCCCAATGCGCTCGACCGCATCGAGATCGGCGACTACGGACGCAATGCCTCCGGCGCAGGCGTGCCCGCGTATGTGTTCGACAAGGCCGCGCTGCTGCAGGGGCTCTTCGATGCGTGCGTACGTGCCGGTGTCGTGTTTTACACGGGGCGCAATGTGGTGTACGCCGCCCGTGATGCGGGCCGCATCACGCTTACAACGGCAGAAGGCGACCGTATCGCCGGCCGCTATTGCATTGCCGCTGACGGCGTCAACTCGCGCCTTGCGCAGGTATCCGGCCTGAACCGGCGGCGCCGTTTCATCAATACGGCCCGGGCGGTGAGCTACTATGTCGAAGGGGTCAGGTTCGAGCGCAGCGAGGCGGTTATCCTCGGTATGGGCTGGGAGCGCAGGCTGAACCGGCCGCTGCCGTTTTGCCTGCTCCCAAGCGTCTACGGCCCGGAAGAATACTGGCTGTATGTGTCGGGGGAACAGGACTTCGAGTACCTGGTCAGGGAAAGCGCCTTCAGGCGCTGGTTCGGGGACGTGCGCATCATGCGCATGCGTGCCAATGTCGTCAATAACTGGAGCCCGGCTCCGGAGCCGTATGCAGGCGGTATTGTATTTGCGGGCGACAGCTGCTGGTTTGCCGAGGCTGAAAACACCGGCGCGCTTATGTCCGGCCACCGCGCGGCCGCGGCCGTGTGCGCGGCTGCCCATCGCGGTGCTGCAGGCCGCTCAGCCGTGCATGCCTATCTCGAATGGTGGCGGCGCAACTGGCCGGAAGCGCATGATTACCGCGAATTTGTGTGCTATCCGCTGTTCAACCGTCTGTTTAGCGAAGAAGAATACGTGTATCTGCACGCGCTGGTGAACCGCACGCTGACATGGTCGCTGAATCCCTTCAAGCTCTATGAACGCCTGATGGAGGGCGTTCGGCCGCATATGGAGCGCATAGGGCGGGAGCGGCCCGCCCTGGCCCGTAAAATCGCCGGCTTCCGCCCGGATATGGCCCTGCAGCTCATTGCGCCTGCCGCGCGCAGCGGTTTTGCGAACCGTTGAGGCTTGCCGCCGGGTTTGTCTTTAAATATTTTACGACTGTTTTGCTTGATACTATGACAGGTTTTGTTGTAGAAGGTTGAGTGGCGGGACGGTTCGCATACGATCGGCACGCCCGCGCGCAGTATCGCGCAGGCCCTTCAAGTCCGCCCAGAATGTTGAAGAAAAGGAGACCATGCCATGGATGAACGACTGTTGGAGTATCTGGCGGTGATGCGGGATTTCGGCCGCATGTACACCCAGCGAATTTTAGAGGGCAGCCGTGAGAGCAGCAATCTTTTGAAACTTTCACGCATCAAGGCGCTCTATGCGTTCCGTGATCAGGACAGCAGCACCATGAGCGAGCTTGCCGACAATATCGGGGCCAAGCTGCCCAGCATGACGATGATGATCGATAATCTGGCCGATGAGGGGCTCGTTGAACGGGCCCGCGATGAGCAGGACCGCCGCAAGGTCATTGTGCGCCTGACCGAGAAGGGCCGCCGGGTTCGCGAGGAGTTTCTGCAGCAGCGCAATCAGATAGCCGCAGAGCTTTTTGCCAGGCTTTCCCGGGAGGATGAGCAGGAGCTCATGCATCTGCTGGGGCGTGTGTGTGACATTCTTGAAAAAACGTTCTATGATGAGATGGATGCCTAGCCTGCGCGGGCATGAACCGCCTGCAGGCCGGGGCGGCTGACAGGGGAGGATGCCATGGGAGGGGAGCAGTCCGGAAAGTTTGATGCTGCCATAGAGAAGATTGTGCGGGCCTACGATGTCATGTCGAAAACCATCAATCCTGTGCCGATGCTGAAGATTGACCTGACGCCGGCCCAGATCAAGGTGCTGATGAGTTTCGATGCTTCGGCCGGCTATACCATGACTGACCTCGGCAGGGCCAACAGGGTCACGGTCTCAACCATGACCAGCATGGTCGACCGCCTGGTGTCCTTTGATCTGGTTAAGCGCTGCTCTGACGCGCATGACCGGCGCAAGGTGCTGGTAATCCTGACTGAGAAGGGCCGTAAAACAATCGACCATATCATCCATGTCCGCCGCCATGAACTCGAGCGCTTTCTGGGCGGGCTGCGCGCTCCGGAAATAGCTGAGTTTGTGGATTCGATCGAAAAAACCGCGCATTTTTTGACCAAGGCAAAAAAAAGGATGCAGGCGTAGCGGCGCTGTCTGCGCCCGGGGCCGGCCGTTACACTATGGGCGGATATACTGGTCACATACCGGTACGACTTATTTTCAGCATCATTGCGCTGGGCATGAGTATGTGCCCGGGAGGCTGCTCTCTGGTGCGTCCTCGGCCGGGATCAGGAGGGATGACTGCCGGTGAAATGCAAGCGCTGGTCGTACCGGTTTCGGCACGCGCGGATAGTGAACCATTAAAACTCAGTGTGCGCCCGGGTACGCTTGTCGTCTGGGTCAATCAGTCCGGCAATGACATTCGTGTCATGTTTCCGGACCGCACGGTCACCATCGCCTGCCTCAGCCCGGTAAATTTTGAACTCACTGCCGAGGGATTTTTTTTATCAGGCCGTCTGCCGCCCGGTGCGGTCGCAAGCCTGTGTTGTGTCCAGCCGGGATCATATGCCTTCAGCATTGAGCGCGCGGCAGCGGGCAGCCCCGTGCAGGCGGATGGTTTCCTGCCCGCGGGCACTGTCACCGTGAGATGAGCGCCTGCTGCTTTCCGTTGTTCTCCGGCAGCCTGCCGCAATCCCGGGCTTGCCGGCGTGGAGCCTGCAAAAAAAAAGAGACGGCCGCAGTGCCGTCTCTTTTTTTTGGTGCTGTGCAGCCGGTGTCCGGCAGCAGGCGGCTCTATGCGCGGCCCTTTGCCTTGCGTTTGGAAGCCTTAAGCGCGTTGATGATTTTTTCTTTTTTGGCTTCGCGCTTGATGTGTGTTGCAAAATTGCATTTACCGGTTTTCCATTTCAGGGCCGGTTCCGGATAGGCCGTGCAGTACGTGCCGCCGGCGAACTCTTTTGCCTTTTCGCAGCCCGCGCACTGTTCGACTACCGGCTTGCACGTGGTGTCCTTGTACGTGCAGCCCTGTGTGCTCATAAACAGGCAGTCCTCACCTTTTTTGGTTGTTTCACAGATCATTTCCGAACTTCCTCCTTTCGTCGCTCCCGGGAAGTGCCGGGGGCAGTGTCGTGCAAGAAAAAACGGATTGCAGTTCATGTTCAGCTGCAATCCGATCAGGTTATCGCTACCGTAGCAATAGTATCGTTACTGCATGCCGCCTGTCAAGCATTTTCAGCAGCCCGCCCGGTTTTTTACCGCCGGCAGCCTGCGTTTGGCTGCGAGCAGGTTCGGACCCTGCCGCGGGCGGGCCCGGCGCGGTATGTTTTAGAAATGCAGTTGAGCTATCTTTTCAACCTTGCGGGCATACTCAAGGCCTGCATATCTGCTGCCGCTTTTATAGGCGCTCAGGCCTCCCTGCAGTCCGTGGAGTGCAATGTAGGACTTGAGAATGGAAGCGCCGATTTCGATGTTGTTATAAGGGTTCATGAGCGTTTGATAGTCATGGTTCCACACACCGGGCATGACCTGGGTAAGGCCCAGCGCACCGCGTCTGCTGACTGCGCGGTGATCGGCCCGGGACTCGACAACAATAAGCGCGCTTAATATTTCAAAACCGACGGTTTCGTCGCTGCACTCATAAATTTTATACGCATAGGACAGGGCCGTCGCATAATCAAGGTTCGGATTGTAGCGCTGCAGCAGCCGGGCCGATTTGTGCAGCTGCGGAAAAAGATGCCGCCGCAGTTCTATCTCAGCATCAAGCGCCTTTTGTACTTTTTGTACATTGTTTGCGAGGCCTTCAAGGGAGGTGCGTTCATCGCGCATCTGCAGCGCAATGACGCTCGACAGGGCCGTATTGGCTATGACGGCGGCCGTCAGCACAATGAGCAGGAACTTTATGCTGTCGTTTGTTCTCATGGTTGCGGTATCAACTCCGTGTCTGGTTTCGGTTCAGGCCGGGCTGTGTGTGCAGGTGGAGCGCTGCCGTGATGCCCGGGGTGTTTGCCTGTATGCCTGTAGCGCTTGATTCTCAGCGAATGTGAGCAGGAACTGCGTATGCGAGATTTTTTTGATTTAGCTACACTATAGCAAATTTCGGAAGAAAAAGCAAGCCGGCAGGATATTTTTTTATTTCATATATATGGTTTGCAAAAGAGTATGGCGCCAGGGATCAGGGCATGGCGTATTAATGCGTCTGCCGGGTTCAGCTGTATGAGGAGCACTCGCAGGATCGGCCGTGCTGCGGGCCGCGGTGTTCGGCTTAAAAAATCAGAGCGTGTGCTGCATGGCTGCGTCGTCAGTATGCGCGGTCCGGCTGCCCGCGTGTTCCTCGGTCATCATCTGGCATTTGCCTTCAAACAGAACGCCTTCAGCGATGATCAGGCTGCCGGTTTTAATGTCGCCGCGGAGCTTGCCGTTGGTTGTAATTTCCAGCTTTGATTTTGAAACGATATTGCCGTTGACTTCGCCGCCGAGCAGAACGGTTTCAGCGTAAATATCTGCATCGACCCGTCCCCGCGGCCCTACGATGACGCTGCCTTCACAGACCACCTTGCCGCGCACCGTGCCCTCTATGCAGATGCTTTCCCGGGATGTTACCGTGCCTTCAAAGATGGTGCCGTTTCCGACGATGGTATCCAGGCGGCTCAAATCGGTTTCTTTTTTAAAAATTCCCATGCGTATATCTCCCGTTGATGCGCGCCGGCCCTGCGGCGCGCGGGCTGTGTGCAGCGGAGTGTTTCAGTTGTGTCCGGAGTCCGGGGGCTGTTCTGTGTCGTTGAGCCCCAGATGGCCGCGTATGGCGCGTTCCTCCTGTTCAATGGCCGAAACCGTTTTTGAGACCGTCTGCATGTGTTTGATTTTTCCCGCGAGCAGTTCTTTGCTTTGGCCCAGTTCGCGGTTTTCAGCCGTTTTGAGCGCTCCCGCGATTCCGCCTGCGGCCAGCAGCAGCAGGAAAATTATCGCACAGTACAGCAGCCGCCTGTCGATGGAGAATCGGCGCTGAATGCCGGTCCGCGAGGTAATCAGCACGAACGAGAGTCTGTTTTTCATGGCAGCCCGGGGCAGTATGTGCATATACCCATTGTCCGGCCCGTGTCCGGACGCCCGTATTTAAGCAATAATCAGCCGGGGTTGTCAAGCAGAATGTCCCTGCCTGTTATTGCGCTTGACGAAAGGGCGCTTCATCTGATTTATTGTGAGCAGGAGAACGGCACAGTCTGTACCATACTGCCTGCAGGGAGATATGCCATGAAAGCAGCAATCATTCTATCGGGGTGCGGGGTAAAGGACGGCAGCGAAATTCATGAGGCGGTGCTGACCATGCTGCACCTTGACATGATCGGCATTCAGGCGGTGTGCGCTGCCCCGGATGCCGAACAGGTGCAGGTGGTCAATCATATTTCGGGGCAGGCCTGCGGCGCAGAGCGGCGCAATATCCTGCGCGAATCAGCCCGGATCGCGCGCGGCAGCATCGTCGCGCTTGACCGTCTCAGGGCCGCCGACATCGATGCCCTGATTTTTCCGGGCGGTTTCGGGGCTGCCAGGAACCTGTGCAGCTTTGCCGATGACGGGCCGCAGTGCAGTGTGCGCCCGGATGTGGAGCGCCTGGTCCTCGACATGCTTGATGCCGGCAAGCCCCTGGGCGCCCTGTGTATTGCCCCGGTCCTGCTTGCACGGGTGCTGGGCGGCCGCGGCATGGCGGTTGAGGTTACTGTCGGCAGCGATCCCGGCGTGGCCGCCGCGATTGCCGCCATGGGGGCCCGTCATGTCGACTGCCCTGTGGACCGGGCCGTCACGGATGTACGCTACCGGGTCGCTACATCGCCGGCATATATGCTTGCCTCGGGCATGCATGAAGTGTATACGAGCGCGGCAGCGCTGGTTGATGCCGTCGTGAAACTGTGCGCCGGTTGAGAGACTGATGACAGGCACCTGCAATTTTCTACCGGGGTTGGGCTATGCGGCCGCGATTGCTGTTTGCCGATGACAACGGCACGATTTATGATCATCCCTGGCTTGAGATGCTGGGCTGCAGCGGTTCGGCCCTGCAGCGTCCCGACCCCGCCGCATTGACCGTTCTGCCGGACATGAGCAGGCTGTACTTTCACCTGGGCTGTCCGCCGTATGCCTGGGATCCCCGTCACAAAAAAATCGTCCTGCTGGACCGGGCCACTATCGGCAGGCGCCGCGTGCGCTGCAGCGCGGTATCGGCATTCCTGCAGCAGGGCTGGGTGCGCCTGCTGCTGCCGGCAATGCAGTATGCCGGCAAAAAGGCAACCCTGCCCATGTGGGCCTACAGCGCGGTCGGGCTGCAGGGGGAGCGCTACTGCGCTCCGGCATTCGAGATTGACGATAATTACCGCTGGCATCCTGACAGGTTTGACGACCGTGAGCTGCTGCCCGCAGTGGAAAAAATCGCCGGGCAGTATCCGGACAACCGGCTGGTGCGGCACCTGCAGCGCTGCGCAACGCAGTACCACTGTTTTGCCGCTAAAAATTTTTTCCTGCGGCGCTGGGAGGCGCCGATGCCGACCAGCCCCGCATGCAATGCGGGTTGTATCGGATGCATATCCCTGCAGCCGTCCCAGAGCTGCCCGGCCCCGCAGTCCCGGATAGATTTCGTACCGGCCCTTGAAGAACTAACCGTTCCGTTTACCGATCACCTTAACTGCGCCCCGGACCCGATCATCAGCTTCGGGCAGGGCTGCGAGGGCGAGCCGCTGCTGCAGGGCGGTCTGCTTTGCCGGGCCGTGTCCGCCATCCGGAAGCGCACCGCCGCAGGCACCATCAATCTCAACACCAACGGCAGCCTGCCGGATACGGTCGCGCGGCTGTGCGACAGCGGGCTTGACAGTATCCGCGTCAGCATCAACAGCGCCCGTCACGGGCTGTACGAGCGCTATTACAGCCCCCGGGGCTACAGTTTTCAGGATGTGTGTGATTCCATCAGGGAGTCTTCACGCCGCGGTATATTCACCATGGTCAACTATCTCGTGTTCCCCGGCATTACCGATGAGCCGGCCGAGGTTGACGCCCTGTGCCGGCTCATCGAGCAAACCGAACCGCACCTGATCCATTTTAAAAATCTCAATATCGACCCGCATATGTACCTTCAGCGCATGGCTGCGGGAACCGGTCCCGGTATCGGCATCGACCGGGTCAGGGCCCTGCTGGCTGAAAAATTTCCCGCTTTGCAGTTCGGCTACTTCAACCGGACGAGGCAGGCCTTTTATCCGGCCGGACATGATTGAATACCCGTGCATCCGATGAATACCGGTCAGCCGGCTACAGGCCGATCCAGGCCGCGCCGAATACGCCGGCAGAATCACCCAGCTCATTGCGCAGTAACGGTGTCCGGATGCCGCGGTGAAATGCATAGCGGCGGACCTTTTCCACGCCGAGGCTGTAGAGCTCGTCGATGTGCGAAAGGCCTCCGCCAAGGATGACCGCATCAGGGTCAAGCATTGAAATGAGGCCTCCCAGTGCGCGGCCGAAATCATCAAGAAAACCGGCAAATACCAGCGCGCACGCCGGGTCGCTGTCCCGGTATCCCTGTACAATGTCGCGCATGCTCAGCGCGCGGGCGAAGCGCTCATAAAAAATTTTTTCAACACCGCCGCCGCTTATTTTCGTTTCAATGCAGCCTTTGTTGCCGCAGTAGCAGGGTGCGCCGTCCGGGTCGATGCTGCAGTGGCCCCATTCTCCGGCGATGCCGTTGAGGCCCGTGATAATGCCTCCGCTGCAGTAGATGCCTCCGCCGCAGCCCGTGCCCATGATGACGCCGAAAACGCGTCCGTATCCCCTGCCGGCGCCCTGGCGGCACTCGGCCAGCGTAAAGCAGTTGGCGTCATTTTCAATGCCGACTGCGCGTCCCAGGCGCTTCTCAAGGTCCTGCTGCAGGGGTTTGCCGATCAGGCAGGTTGTGTTGGCGTTGTGCACCAGCCCGGTTGCCGCGTCGATGGAGCCGGGAATGCCGACGCCGACTGTGCAGGCTCCGTGAGGCGGCACGTGCCGGGCTGCCTCATCGATCATGGCGCAGACACGGTCGAGAATCGCCTGATACCCCCGGTCGCGCGGCGTCTGTTGACGGCTGCGCAGCATCGGGAGTCCTTCAGGGTTCAGAAGAAGCGACTCGGTCTTGGTGCCGCCCAGATCGATGCCGATGCGAAAGCACATGCGCCGCTGCCCTTTTGTGTGATCCGCCCGGTTCACAGCCTGTGCTTACAGACCCCGGGCCGTCGGATGCCGCAAGCCGTGACGATACGTTTGCGATGGCTGCAGTATAGACACGGGTGCAGGGGGTGTCAAAATAAAAAAGAACGCACGGATTCGTGTGCGGGCATTACGGCTCCGGGCGCTTTCCCGGACGAGTTTTTGTGTTTTTTTGTTGCAAATGCATGGTGACGGCACTATGATGCGGAGCGAACGGAGTGTCAGGGGGAACATGCCATGCAGTGGAATGTACGGAAAACGCTCATCATCGGCCTGCTTGCCGCCCTGTGCGCAGCAGGTTCGGGTTGTGCCGGCACTAAGGACCAAGAGCGTCCGGAGATCGACCGGGCGCGGGTTTTCAATGCCGACTTTGACTCGGTCTGGAAACAGCTGCTTCTGGCCGTCACGACCGGCGATGAAGAGATCAGCATGGCAGATAAAAGCGCCGGTGTTATTTCCTTCCGAAGATTTATCCCGGTCAAAAAGCTCGGCACCTACGCGTTCGATGACAGCGGTATGCTGATGAGCACCGCCTCGGCCAACGTGGTTGTCCATGTCCGTTCTCAAGGCCCTGCCAGTACCTACGTGCTGATGAACGCTAAATTTACCGCCTCCGGTAAAACGGTGCTCGATGTTTTTCTTTCACGGGAGAGGCAGGTTTTGCTCGGCTCAAAAGGCTGGCTCGAGCGGGAGTATTTCGACCGGTTGGCCGAAACCCTCAAGGGAACCGCGGTAAAGCCCAAATAGGCCGGAGCTGCATCTTCTGAAAAAAATTAAAAAAAATTAATTTTTCTGGTACATTCTGCCGAAAATATGCTAATAAGTTTTGTAAAACAAGGTCGTAGAACCACTAATGTTTACATCTTTTGAAAGGAGATGGACGATGAGAACAAAATGGCTGATTCTGCTGGTACTCGGTGTTTTCCTTGCCTCGGGCTGCTCAAGCATGAGCAAACGGGCCAAATGCGCAAGTGTCGGCGCAGCTGCAGGCGCTGCGGTGGGCGCGACCGTTGGCGGTATTATAGGGCACAATAATAATGGCGCGCATGTGAGAACCGAGGGCGCGATTGTCGGCGGCGGAATCGGCGCGGTTGTCGGCGGCGTTGCCGGCTATCTCATATGCAAGGACGAGCCTGCTCCTGCTCCTCCGGTCGCACCCCCGGCACCCAAACCCGTGCCTGCTCCCGAAAAAATCATCCTGAACGGCGTTCAGTTTGATTTTGACAAGGCTGTCATAAAGGCCGAATACTATCCCGTGCTTGACGCTGCTGTGAGCGTTTTGAAGCAGCATGGCGACAAGCAGGTGATGATCACCGGCCATACCTGCTCTATGGGCAGTGACCAGTATAATCAGAAGCTGTCTGAACGCAGGGCAGCGGCGGTTAAAAATTATCTGACCTCCAAGGGCATCAGCGGCTCGCGCCTTATGACGCAGGGCGCAGGCGAGTCAAAGCCGGTTGCCGACAACAAGACCAAGGACGGTCGGAAGATGAACCGCCGTGCAGAGCTGCAGGTCATGAACTAACCCGGTCAGGCATTTCTGCGGCACCAACGGGGGCCCTTTTCAGGGCCCCTTTATTTTTTGTCAGCATGGCTGAAGGATGCGGTGGCAGGCATGGCCAGAGGTGAAACGATCGTACCGGGCGTGTATCTGATCGGCGGGCCGAATATCTCCCGGTCAGAAGATGCGACTGCGTTTATCATCGACTGCGGTTCGGAACTTGTCATGATCGATGCCGGCGCAGGGGCCAGCTTCCATCTCCTGGTTGAGAACATTATGGGGCTCGGCCTTGATCCGGCCGCCATATCCACGCTGATTTTAACCCACTGCCATATCGATCACATCGGCTCAGCCCCCTTGTTCCGTGACCGGTTCGGCTGCCGGGTCGTGATGCATGCGCTTGACGCCGATGCCGTTGAGCAGGGCGATCCCTTCCTGACAGCTGCGAACTGGTATAAAACGACGTTTCCGCCGACAGCGGTTGATCGCAGGCTGAACGGCAATGAGGTGCTGCACATCGGTACCCAGGAACTGCACTGCCTGCACACGCCCGGCCATACACCCGGCTCCATGGCGGTGTATGGCGATTTCGGCAGCAGACGCATTCTGTTCGGTCAGGACATTCACGGCCCCTTTTTGCCCGCTTTCCGTTCGAATGTCGATGACTGGAGGCGCTCACTGGCGGTATTGATTGAACTAAAGGCCGACATCCTGTGCGAGGGTCACTACGGCATTTTTCAGCCTGCCGACCGGGTGGAGCTCTACCTGCGCGGGTATCTCGACGGCTGATGCACTGCAGCCGGACATGCCGAAGGCGGCGTGCCAGGCTGCTGCGCAAGGCTTTAGCCGCTTGCGGTTTTTTTTAGCTGCCGCAGTCCTCAACACCCGCGGTCCGTTTTCCCCGGCGCAGCAGGAGGGACGAACTGACTAGGCCGTGCATGGTTCGTCCGGCCGTTGTTGTGCCCGCTCCCCGCAAGCGGGCGAAAATTTGTTTTTTAAAAAACGATCTAATTACAAGATCCTGCGACGCATTTTTGAAGTGTAACATCAAGGTAGATGGTCTGCTGCGGGCCGTCTCCAAGCGTGAAGCGGCCCTCGTCGCTCAGATCGTACAGTCCCCATACATAGTCTCCGTCCTGCGGCAGCGGCGGGAAACTGTCGTTGACAAGCAGCGCTATAAAGAGCTGGTAATCACCGGACAGGCAGTGCTCACGATAATAGGTGCACGCCGGCAGCGTCATGGTATAGGGCTTCTCAAAGGATATGTCAGGGTCGAGAACGATGTTCTCGTCGGTGCCGCCGTCGGGGGGACCCATCGGGTTGCCGTCCCAGCCTTCGGATGAATACCAGAACGCCATGAGCTGCGCGGGCGGGGCGGGCAGCTCTTCGGGGACTCGGATCGTGAGAATCATCTGGTCACACTGGTCGCACACATCTTCGGGGGGCGGCGAGGGATCAAACGAGGTGCTTTCGCACGGTCCCCAGCACGCTCCCGCTGCCGCGCAGACCTGCGCGCCGGTTTTCCCGTTGGAGGCGGTGCATCGGCGCGTCGCGCCGGGTTCGCATGCCGCAGGTTCGTCGCAGGAAACCGGTATGGTTGCCGTGTCCCTGATGCAGCGCACTTCGCCGAGGCTGTTGATGTGATTATAGGTGACCGCACCGGAATCGAAAAGAACGCAGGCGATCCATTCGGGCCTGTTTGAGGCAGCCCCGGCAGCCCAGTACTCAAGCGCGTGGGCGCCGTGGGTGGCCGGGTCTGGCCGGTGGCATGAGCCGCCCAGCGCTTCAGGCCAGTAGCAGCCTTCGATGCCGGGCCCGCCGCCGTCTCCGGCTCCGAGGCATGCGCTGTCCTGGGCGTCTTCAAACGGGCTGCCGTCCCACAGTGGGCAGCTCCCGTCAGGATATTCGGTCTCGGTATTTCCGCGGACAAGGCTGCGCAGCTCAACGATATCGGGCAGGCGCCAGTCGTCATAGCCCAGCGCAACCAGCTCGTCGCAGTACCTCTGGGCATCATAGGACACCACGCCGGGATAGTCGGGCGTCAGGTAGTCTTTCTGCGGATCCTGCCAGCAGGTACCCGTTGCGTTGTCGCACCAGACCGAGTAATAGGCGCAGCTGCATGCGTCCCACCCCGTGTCGCCGGCATTGCGCATCTGGACGGCAGTTGTCCCGTCCGGGCAGTAACACTGCTGCCTCCCGACAGACCTGATGATGACACCCCGGTTGCCGACGGCAAAGACCTCGTGCGCCGAGGCGCCCCAGATGTCATTGAGATTCTGCCTGGTCGGCACCTCGATCCGGTTCCAGGACCTGCCGTCATAATGCAGGACGGTTCCTTTCGCGCCGACGGCGTAGACATTGTCGGGCGCCGTTCCCCACACCGCGTTGAGGTCAGCCTTCGTGGTGCTCTGCATGCTGACCCAGCCGCTCCCGGCCCTGCGCAGGATCGTGCCGCCGCTTCCGACGGCAAACAGATTGTCCATGTCCGTGCCCCAGACATCGTTGATGCGGCGCAATGTCGGCGTGGCGTGAACGGCATACATGTCCAGCATTGCCGGATCATACCCCTGGTACTGTGCTATGAGTCCTCCCGTACCGGTAACTATGACATCGCCGCCGGGAGTCGTAAAAAGTCCCAGAAGGGTGTTTGAAAACAGGAGCTGCCCGCGGCTGGTGAACGTAGCCCCGCTGCCGGTGACGGTATTGTAGCGGACGCCGTGTGTCGTAGTGGTCCTGCCGACGCCGATCAGTTCTCCGGACGACGCCCGAGGCCCGCCGAAGGCATACAGCGGGCTCTTTGTCTGCGTCTTTCTGACACATGACCATCCGGTGCCGGTATTTCTGAATATCCCGCGATAGTCGCCCGCGGCATACACGTTGTCCGGCCCCGTGCCGTGGATATCATAGAGCGTCCATGTTGTGCCGGAGTCCTGAGGCGACCAGGCGCTGCCGTCGTAGCGGAGGATTGTTCCCGTGGCGCCGACAGCGTAGATCGTGCCGATGTCAAAGCCGGTTATGCCGTGCAGGTCCCGGCGTGTGCCGGAGTCCATGAGCTCCCATTGGGCCGCGTGGACATGATCTGAAAGGAGAACCATGCATGCCGCCGCTATGAACATGTGGTGTAACGGTTTTTTCAATGCCATGGCGTGGCCCTTTCCTGTATGGAAGTGCTCGTTGCAGATTGCACCGGCAGTTTTTGCATGCGGTGCTGTTTGTTCGTGCTCATTGCGCTTGGACGCACACTGTATCCGCTGGCGCTGGTATTAAGTATAGTGTACGCACGGGAATTGGTCAATATCGGCTGCTGCGGCAGAAGGGATCGTGCGCAGGCGTCGTGGCCGGTGTACGGTGCCTTCAATGCCTGACGGTTCCGGTCAGACCGCACGGCAGGATTCAGACGCGGGTATAGAAAGAAAAGGGCGCTTTCCGGAGAAAGCGCCCTTTTCTGGTTCACACTGGTGGTTATTCGCAGTATTCGGTGCAGATCGGGCTGTTGACGAACCCGCTGCCGCCGCCGAACGTGCAGCCGATCGACGGCATGCCGAAGGCATACCAGTCTTTGCCGCCGGTGGTGAAGGTGCAGCGTGTTGAGCCGCTTATCATGGCCCGTTCGACCTGGCAGGAATCGCCGCGCGTGCACACGCAGTTGGCAGCGCCGTTGCCGGTTGCCAGGCAGGCGGCCTCTATCGCGGCCTCGTCATTGGGCCAGCCTTCGCACTCGGGAAAGTCGGCGCAGGAGTCCGAGGAGTACGAATTGCTGAAGCGGCAGCCCCACACGGTGCTGTCATCGGGCAACGGCTGGCCTGAGCCGCAGGTCGGACACTGCGCGGCTGTTGCGGCGCAGGAGCCGTCAGCGCAGCGGGCCGGTGTTTCCATGGGGCAGCAGTCCGCCGGGGCTGCCACGCACTCATGGTTTGACGGGCACTCGTAGGACAGCGCCGGGTCCGTACACACCCTGGGTGCGCACTCGCCGTTTTCGCACTTGTCAAGCGTTACGTCCATGGCAAGGGTTTCCTGCGGTCCGTCTCCGAGCGTAACGGGCGGAGCCTCCGTGCCCCAGATGTAGTCGCCGTCCTGCGGAAGCGGCGGCCACTCCGATGAGTAGTACAGCCCGACGTAGAGCTGGTAGTCGCCCGCCAGGCAGCTCTCGCGGTAATACGTGCAGCCGGGCACGACCATGGTATAGGGCGTGTCGTCATTGATAACGGGATTGACGACCACGTTGTAGTCCGTGCCGCCGTCGGGCGGGCCCTGCGGCATGCCGGTCCAGCCGCTGGCATCGTACCAGAAAGCCATGAGCTGCGCCGGAGGCGTGTCAAGGTGCTCGGGCACGCGGATGGTCAGGCTCAGCTGGTCGCACTGGTCGCAGACGTCCGTGGGACGCGGCGACTCGGTGAACTGCGTACTTTCACACGGGCCCCAGCAGGTGCCGGAGGCGTTGCAGACCTGGGCGCCGGTTTTGCCGTTCGCAGCGGTGCACTGCCGCGTGGTGTTGGGCGTGCATGCAGCCATTTCTTCGCATTCCACGGGGACCGTGGGCTCGTCGCGGATGCAGCGCACCTCGGCGAAGCTGTTCAGGTGGTTGTAGGTGACGCCCGCGATGTCGAACAGCACGCTGGCGATCCAGTCCTGCCTGTCGGGGTTGGAGGCCGCGCCTTCGGCCCAGTACTCAAGGGCATGGATGCCGCCGGTGCCCGGATCGGGCCTGTGGCACGAGCCGGTCAGTTCAGCGGGCCAGTAGCAGCCTTCAACGCCGGGTCCGCCGCCGTCGTCAGCGCCGAGACATGTTGAGGCCTGGCCGTCTTCAAAGGAGCTGCCGTCCCACATCGGGCAGGCGCCGCCGATCATGGTGTCCGGATTGCCCCGGATGAGGCTGCGCAGCTCGTCGATATTGGGCAGCCGCCAGTCCTCATAGCCCATGGTCACCAGCTCGTCGCAGTAGCGCACCGCGTCATAGGAGACGATGCCGCCATAGTTCAGGGTAGAGGCATCCTTTTGCGGATCCTGCCAGCACAGGCCCGTGGCCGGGTCGCACCAGGGCTTGTAATAGGTGCACTGGCATTTTTCCCAGCCGGAGTCGTCGGCCTTGCGGTACTGCACGCTGGTGGCGCCGTCCGGGCAGAAACATTCCTGCGAGCCGGTATACTTGAGGATGGTGCCGCCTGCGCCGGTCACGTAAATTTCATTGCCGTTGGCGCCCCAGATGCCCAGGAGGGTCTGCGTGGTGGGGACCGTCACCTTCGACCATGCGCTGCCGTTGAACCGCATCACCGTGCCGCCCGCGCCGACCGCGTACACGTTGTTCATGCTCGTGCCCCATACGCCGTAGAGCAGCTGGGTGGTGTTGCTGGTCATCTTGGTTATGGATCCGCCGTTCAGCCTGCGCACGATGACGCCGCCGTCGCCGACGGCGAAAAAGTTATTGCTGTCGACGCCCCAGACAGCCCGCAGGGTGCTGCTGACAGGCGAGGAATAGGTGTTCAGGTCGTTGTGGCCCCAGAAATCATAGCCGTCATAGTAGCCGATAAAACCTTTCGTGCCGACAATAACGACGTTTTGATCCTTCTCCATGTAAAAGCAGCCCATCAGGTCATTGCTGTGCTCATGCTGCTCCTGGGAGCGGAAGCTGTTCTCGCCGCCGTCAAGCACATTGTAGTATGACGGCACGAACAGCACCCAGATGGTGTTGTTTTTGCCGATGGCGATCATCTTGCCGTTGTTGGCGTCGGGGCCGCCGATGCCGTAGAGCGGGTAGTTGGTCGCCTGGCTGTGGATTTTGCTCCAGGTGCTGCCGTTGCTGCGAAAAATGCCGCGGTAGTCGCCGACCGCATAAATGTTGTTGTCGCGCACGGCCCAGACCCTGTGCAGGTTCCAGGTGGTGCCCGATGCCTGCGGTGTCCAGGATGTGCCGTCATACTTCAGGATGGTGCCGCCCGATCCCACCGCATAAATAATGCTGCCGGAAAGGCCGTTGATGCCGTTGAGGTTTGCCGTGGTGCCCGACTGCATGACCTGCCATGAGCCGCCCGCGGCGTATGCGCCGGATATGAACAGCAGCACTGCAGCCGCTGCTGCGCATAACCCTTTGAGTATGCTTTTACTTTTCATGGTATCCCCTCTGCATTACCGGGCAGTTCCGTATGAGCGGTGACTGCCCTGTGATTGAGTTGCTTTCCGTTTCCGCCGTTCGCATGCGTGTGTCCGATGCAATGTGGTCCAGCCTCCTTTCCATGCGCACCGGGTGGTTTGTTTGTAGCTGTTAATTGTTTGTTGAATGAATTTTTGCAGAGGCGGGGCTTTATTGCAATACCTGAATTATTCCCAATAAATACGGTACTAAATCAGGTATTATTCAAGAGATAAAAGGTAGGTTCTGAGGTTGGCCTTTTTATTTTTAAGGCCTGTTTTGTTGCGGATACTGTCGCGGTGACCTTCGACCGTGCGCGTCGAAAGGCTTAGCAGGTCAGCGATTTCCTTTGTACTTTTGCCTGCTTTGATAAGGTTGGCGATTTTGATTTCAGTCGGTGTGAGGTTGATGAACCGGGCGGAGGTTGAAAAGGAGGAAACAATGTCCCGGAGATTCGACTCGATCACGCCGAGCAGCGACTGCTGGCGTTCCGTGATTCTGCCTTCACTTATTTTGTGAACATAGGGCAGGACCAGTTCGTTGATGTTGACCGAGATTTTTCCTTCCAGGGCCTGCTTCTCCTCGTTCCTGCCCCTGAGCAGGACCCTGAGCGCTGTATTGGCCTCCTCAAGGTGCATGGTGCGTTCATTGACTTTGTCCTCAAGGGCTTCGTAGGCCTTCCTGATTTCACCCTCGAGTTGTTTGCGCTCGGTGATATCGCGTATGGTGACAATGATGGCCGGCTGTTCCGCCGCATCTTCCCTGAGGTTGGTTATTTTGGTCTCAACCGGGAACACGGTTCCGTCTTTTCGCTGGTACAGGGTCTCATAGTAGCGGCCCTCGGATGTGGCGAACATCTCTTCGGCCATGCGCGTGCTCGTCTCGTCATCCAGGACATCGGGAGCCAGGTCCGGAGGGAACATGCCGATCAGCTCTTCGGGACTGTAGCCCATCATGTCGGCAAAGGCCCTGTTCGCCCACACGATCATCCCCAGGTCGTCGGTCACGAATATGCCGTCGCCGGTCATGTTGAAAATATTGTCGAGAAAATCTCTGGCCTTCTGGGATTCGCGCAGGGCATGACAGAGCTGCTGCCGCGCGTTCTCAAGCAGCGTGACATCCATGACGCAGATGATGATGCCGGCCGAAATCCCGGGCAGGTCACGGGCCTCGCTTATTTTCAGGTGCACCGGGAAAATGGAGCCGTCCTTGCGCGCGTAGAAGGTCTCATGGATGTCGAGCAGGCCGCTGTGGTAGTCGCTGTAGAATTCGTCCACCATGGGATGGGCTTCGCCCGCGATCAGGGCAGAGCCCTGGCGCCCGATCAGTTCCCCGGGGCAATACCCGGTCATGTCGCACAGCGTTTTGTTGACGAGCGCTATTGTGCCCGCATCGTCGGTAATGAGAATGCCGTCGCCGCTGGTTTCGAATATCTGGCGGAAAAGGGCGGCTGAGATATCGGATGAGGGTATCTGCATAGTGGTCGGGCGGACTCGCGGGTTGCCGCAGCGCGCTGGCCGGTTCGGGCCGCGTGCGATGACAGGTCCAGAGGTCGTACACGTGTGCAATCGCTTGTTCCGGAGACGGGGAAAGTATAGGCAGGTGCGGTTTGAGTGTCAATAGAAATCCCGGCGTCCCGATCCGGGTTCAGCAGGTCATGATGCGCGGAATGCGCTCGTTGATGCGGGTGGTCACTTCGTAGTTGATGGTGGAGGCCCAGCGGGCGAGCTGTTCGGCCGTGATGCATTCATCGCCGTCGCGCCCCAGCAGAACCGCCTCATCGCCGGCGCGCGCATCGCCGATGTCGGTCACTTCGGCCATCAGCAGGTTCATGCAGATCCGGCCGCGAATCGGCGCCCGCTGGCCGCGGATCAGTACGTGTCCCCCGGCAATGCCGCGGTCATAGCCGTCGTAATAGCCGACCGGAATGACGGCCAGGCGCGTGGGGTGCCCGGTTTTGAAGGTGCAGCCGTAGCCGATATATTCGCCGCTGGCAACTTCTTTCACCTGCGCGATGCGGGCCTTCCAGGTGAGCGCGGGCGTAAGGGCGAACCCGTTTGTGCGCTCCCTGACAAAGGAGACATAGGTTTCGTTCGAGGGCCACATGCCGTAGGCGGCGATGCCCGTTCGTACCAGATTAAAATGGGTTGCCGGCATCAGGATCGTGGCGGCTGAATTGGCGCAGTGCACGATCGGAGCCGCGATGCCCCTGCCGGCGAGCAGGCTGATCGCTTCGTTGAAGCGGCGCAGCTGCGCCTGCGCGAAGCCGTGGTCGGTGGTGTCTTCGATGTTGGCAAAATGGGTGGCGAGCCCTTCGAGCATAAGGTCAGCGCTGCCGGTGATCGCGGTGCACAGCTGTTCAAGCAGCCCTGCGCCGACGCCCTGACGGTTGGTGCCGGTTTCGACCTTGACGTGCAGTCGCGCCGTCCGACCGCATGCGCGAGCGGCAGCCGCAAGTGCCGGCAGATCTTCCGGATTGTAGACGACCAGGCGGCAGTCAAGCTGCAGTGCGTCGGGGTAGTCGTCAGGCGCAACCGGCCCGAGGATATAGAGCGGGCAGTCAAGGCCGGAGGAGCGCAGGCGGCGGGCCTCGTGCAGCGAGTGAACGCTGAGCCAGTCGGCGCCCGCATCGCAGAAGATGCGGCCCGTTTCGCACAGGCCGTGTCCGTAGGCGTTGGCCTTGACACAGGCGCACAGCAGCGTTGATGGCTCAAGCAGGCTGCGCAGGCGGGCGATGTTGCTGCTGAGGGCCGTACGCGAAATTTCAACCCAGGTGAGTTCGGACATTGCAGGCCGACCGGGTTAAATTATTTTGTTGAGCGAATATTCAATAATGCCTTCAGCGCCCTTGCTGAGCAGGCGCCCGACCAGTTCGCGTACTTCGCTCTCGGCGATGACGGTTTCGACCGAGAGCCAGTCTTTCCGGTAGAGATTGGCGACCGTGGGCGCGGTGAGGCTGGGCAGCTGGGCGATGACGGCGTCAATTTTTTCGCGCGGGACATTCATTTTGAGGGCCACCATGCCGTTGGCGCGCAGGGCGCCTTTGAGCAGTCGGGCGATCTGTTCGATTTTGGCTTTTTTCCAGGCATTGCCCCAGGCCGCGCGGCTGGCGATCAGCTGCGTGTTGGTCTCCAGCAGCGTATCGATGATCTTGAGGCCGTGGGCCCTGATGGTGCTGCCGGTTTCGGTCACTTCGACGATCGCGTCGGCCAGGCCTTCAACGACTTTGCCCTCGGTGGCGCCCCAGGAGAACGCCACCTCAACACTGACAGCGCGCTCGGCGAAATAGCGCCGGGTGAAATTGACCAGCTCGGTGTAGATTTTTTTGCCCTGCAGGTCTTCGATCGTTGTATACGGCGAACCTTCCTTGACGACCAGCACCCAGCGGGCCGGCTTCGTGGTCGCCTTGGAGTAGACAAGGTCGTCCACCACCACCACGTCGGCTTCGTTTTCCACAATCCAGTCCCGGCCGGTCAGGCCCAGATCAAGGGTGCCGTTTTCGACGAAGCGGGGCATTTCCTGCGCCCGTACCAGCGAGCAGGTCAGCTCATCGTCATTGATGCGCGGGAAATAGCTGCGCGAACTGGTGACGATATCCCAACCCGAGCGTTTGAACAGCTCGATGGTGGCATTTTCGAGGCTGCCCTTGGGGATGCCGATTTTCAGCTTATCCACGTTATTTTATCCTCCTGTGAAGCGCAATTGTGATAAAGTAACATATTTTAATTCAGAGGGTCAACGCCAAAATGAGAACGGTCAGGCTTACGATTCAATACGACGGCACGGAGTACTTCGGCTGGCAGATGCAGGCCCGGCACCGCAGCGTGCAGCAGGTGCTGCAGGAAGCCCTGGCGATGGTGTGCAATCATCCGGTCACCCTGCACGGCTCAGGCCGAACCGACACGGGCGTGCATGCGCTCGGGCAGGTGGCCCATTTCAAGACCTCATCGGCTATTGACCTGATGCAGCTGCGCAAGGGGTTGAACTCGCTGCTGCCCGATGACGTGGTGGTCCGCGAAGCCGTCGAGGCGCACCCGGACTTTCATGCCCGCTTTGACGCTACCGCGCGCACCTACTGGTACTTTATCCTGAATGAGCCTGTGCCTTCCGTGTTCTACCGGCGCTACGCCTGGCATATCAGAAAGCCGCTCGACCTGGCGGCCATGAGGGATGCCGCAGCGCTGCTCGTGGGAATGCACGATTACAGCTCGTTTCAGGCCCGGGAGCGCGAGGACGTCTGCACGGTTCGGGAGGTCAAAAGGGTCCGGTTGAAACGGGTCGGTCCTCTGCTGCTGTTTGAAATCCGGGCGACCTCGTTTCTGCGCCACATGGTCCGGGGCATCGTGGGTACGCTGGTGGAAATAGGGCTTGGCAGGCTGGGTGCGGCCGGGATGCAGGACATCATGCAGGCGCGGAACCGCTCGCAGGCCGGACCGACCGCTCCGGCCTGCGGGCTGTTTTTAAAAGAAGTGCGCTATGACTGAGGGCTTGTTTGCGCCGGGTCGGCTGGTGCCTGAGACGCTGCTTCTGCGGGCAGGTGAGCGGATCCGGCATCCGGCATGGTGCGCTGCAGCAGCTCGTCGAATGCCTCGAGCTGGCGCCGCCCTTCCGCAGTTTTAAACCAGGGGTGGTTTGCAACCGGGGCGCGCTCGCCGCGGTGGAATGCCATGGCCGCGTTCCGGACAGCGCGGGACATGCGCTCAAGCAGGCCGATAATCGAGCTGCGGAACAGGCTGAAGTTCAGGATCGATTTCACGATCGCGCTGTCGGGGAATACCAGGCAGCGCAGGCTGTAGGCACAGTGCCGTCCGGCCGTTTCATCAAAATCGAAAATAATCACGCTTGTGCCGCGGAGTTTCCAGACAAGGATTTCTACGGAGCCGGATCCGCTGTAGAGCGAGCGGGTCTGCCCTGCATTTTGCAGCACCCGGGTGAAGGTGCCTGAGATGCGCTCGCCGGAGCCCCTGAAGCTCCGTTTGCTTTTGTCGAGATAGGCTGTTTTGTAGTCGGTCTCCTGGTAGGCGTTGACCAGCTGCGTGGCAAAGGGCAGATTGTTCATCAGGTAGCGCATGACGTCGGCCGGCAGGGGCAGCGTGCCCTCGATCCGGTATTCCACGCGGTGCCGGCCCGATACCTGGAGGTATATCTGCCTGCCGGGGATTGTCGTACTTTGCAGGCCGCGCGACTGCAGCTCCTTGAACATGGAGCAGTAGTCATCGGAGTAGGAGATGTTTTTTTGCGGCAGGCAGTCCTGCTCGCTGCAGCCGTGCGGAATTTCCTGCAGGCAGTGATACATGCCTGCGCAGTAGGTCACGTGATCGGAGGCGGATGCCTGCGCGGGCGCAAGCATCAGGGCAATGAAGACCGCCATGAAAATCGAACCGGCCGGGCAGGTAACGGTGTACGGCATGGCCGCCGTGCGGGAGGTATTTTTTTCGGCCCGCGCGCACGGGTTCGTGGCGGGCCTCATTGTTCAGGAGGCGGTTCGGGCATATCGCTTGCAGCAGCAGAACCCGGTCGTGGAGATGCGGCTGTGCCGGGCGCGTTTTTTTTTGCCGCCATGCGCTGGCGCAGGATTGTCAGGATGCGCAGTATGCTGACAATGAAAAGGACGATGCCGAAATAATAACGCCATCCCCCGCAGTAGGTGTTCCAGGCCGACATGCCCATCAGGGCCAGGAAGGCGTAGGCGGCAAGGCGCAGAAAATCTGACATGGCTCTTTCCTTGAGGTGCTGCACGATACGTATCGGCTGAACGGAGCCGCTGACAGGTAACGACCATACAGCAATAATTTTTTTTTTGCAAGTACGGCCCGGATCGTTCCGTTCGTTCCATGTCTTGACGGCATACCTGCATGGGTATAGAGTCTTCCAATACCGTTGCAGCCCGCCGGCACACCCCTTGGAGGTGCAGTGTGGCCATTTCCGGCAGTCCGAAAATGCTTGCCTATGACGTGGCGAAAGGCCTGGTTTCGTTCACAAACGCGAACCTGCGCAAATACAGCCCTGAAGATTTGAACGCCATCATGAACGCGCTGGCCATTGTGCAGCGCGAGATCAGGGCCGAGGTCGTTCCGCCCGATGGCACGCTGCAGATCAGGGACAAGAACCAGAAGCTGCAGCGCCTCAACGCTGCCGCGGGCGTGATTACCAGCCATATCCGCCAGCTCCGGCTGCGCTCGTAGGTGTCCGCTTTGTTTATCCAGGGCTGTGGAGGTTGAACTGCAAAACGGCTTGAAGAAATATATGGTCGGGGCGAGAGGATTTGAACCTCCGACCCTCTGGTCCCAAACCAGATGCGCTGCCAGACTGCGCTACGCCCCGTTTTCCGTGGTCAGGCTGTTGTAGATATCACAGGCGGCCTCAAAAAGCAAGAAAACGCGCGTTCTCAACCGCGCAGCCCGGCACGGGCCGGGGCTGTGCTACAGCAGATATTCTCTCAAGTTTGTTGAACCGTATGCGGTGCCGGGGCAGGCCGTCAGTATCTGGCGGGCGGCAATCGCCAGCAGCTTTTTCACTCCCTGTGTTTTTTCCGGATCGCTTCCCGGATACAGCTTGACCGTTGTTTTCATCTCATGCTGCAGGATATGAATGAAGAAGCGGTTCGGCGGGCCGCATTCGGCGGCAACAGCCTCGATCAGCATGCTGCTGGCGTGCTGATTGATAAAGGCATCCATCAGCTTGAGAGCTCCGCCGGGAAGCTGATGAACGCTCGGGGCGTATGCTTTGAAGAAGGCTGCAAGCTGAACGCTTCCTTCGATCACAATATGCGGCATGGGGTGGATTCCTTCGTCCGTCCAGGCGGCAGGGGCTTTTAAAAATCAAAGGGCATATACCGGAAGTATATGCCCTGTCAGTCAAACTGCCGGGATGTGCACCCTGTTACTCTTCGGCACCGGAACTGATAAAGCCACCCTCTTTCAGGTGCTGCATCTGCTCGTCGTCAAGGTATACTTTTTTTGCGGCGATTTCGCGCAGGGCCAGTACGATTTCGCGGTTGTCCGGCGCATGCACCTGGGGCTTAACGCCTTTGAGCATCTGCAGGGTTCGCTGATGGGCCATGTGCACCAGAATGAAACGGTTTTCAATGTTTGCGAGGCAGTCTTCAACGGTTATGCGCGCCATAGTGCTTGCTGTCCTTGATTAAAAGTGTCTGTTTGAATTTTTTAGACGATAGCGCTGTTTTGTTTGAAAGTCAAGCAGCATTCCATGGCTGGCGTGCCCGGCCGGGCTGATCCGGCTTATCTCAGGCCCGCGATAAAGTCGCCGACCGCGCCGGGACCGTGTTCATCGACGAGCCTGATCGTCTGGCTGCCGATAACCGCGATGTCTGCCCTGCCGCGCAGAAAGTCGACATCGCGGCGATCCTTGACACCGAAGCCGACGGCCAGGGGCAGGTTCGTGGCACGGCGGCAGCGTGCCAGATACGCGTCCATCTGGTCGGAAAACCGGGTCTCGCGTCCGGTTACGCCCTTGCGCGCCACGCAGTACACAAACCCTCGCGCGCATGAGGCCACATAGGCAAGGCGCGCCTCGGAACTCGCGGGGGAAAAGATGAATATGGGGTTCAGTCCGTGTTTCTGCATGGCCTGCATGTACTCGGCGCCTTCTTCTGGCGGCAGGTCCGGCACGATTGTGCCCTGCAGGCCGCTGTCTTTTATCACGGAGGCGAAGCGCTCCACGCCGAAGCGATACAGGATATTGTAATAACTCATGAACAGAAACGGGATGGGAAACCGGGCCGCGGCTTCGCGTCCGAAGTCAAGGCAGCGCCTCACGCTCGATCCCGCGGCAAGTGAGCGCTGATTGGCGTGCAGGATAACAGGGCCGTCGGCAATCGGCTCGGAGAACGGGATCTGCAGCTCCATCATGTCAACGCCGGCAGCCACCATGGAGGCGACGATGTTCATCGAGGTCTCAAAATCCGGGTAACCCAGCACGATATGGGTCATGAGCAGTATGCCTTTTTCCCTGAGTCGTTCGCGCAGGTAGTGCTCAAGCATTTGCGTACCTCCGGGCCGTGTCCGTTATAAAATCGCGCCAGGCGGGGTCTTGAAAAGCATCGGCCACGGTGAAAATATCCTTATCCCCCCTGCCGGACTGGTTGATGATGATGCTTTCATCGGGCGACATGCGCGGGGCTTCCTTGAACGCCTGCACGAACGCGTGGCTGGACTCTAACGCCGGGATAAGCCCTTCGGCGCGCATGGTCAGCTCGAGCGCCTGCACCACCTCCGTGTCGGTCGCGGACTCGAAGCGCACGCGTCCCTGCCGGTGCAGGTCGGCAAGGATGGGCGATACGCCGACGTAGTCAAGCCCGGCCGCCACGCTGTGGGTTTCGCGCATCTGGCCGTCGCCGTCCTGCAGGAAGAAGGTCTTGTATCCCTGGGCAACGCCCACGGCCGCGCCCGGAGCCGACAGGCGCGAGGCGTGCTGCCCGGTCGCAACCCCGCGGCCGCCGGCCTCGACGCCGACGAGTTCAACATCGTCGTCGATAAACGGCAGAAAGATCCCGCAGGCATTCGATCCGCCGCCCACGCAGGCGTAGATGCGTTTTGGAAGCGAACCCGTCAGGCGCTGGATCTGCTCGCGGGCTTCCCGGCCGATAATCGACTGGAACCATGCCACCATCTCGGGAAAGGGGTGCGGTCCGCAGGCCGTGCCCAGCACGTAGTGCGTATCGTCCATGTTGGTCACCCAGTCGCGCAGGGCCTCGTTGATGGCATCCTTGAGAATGCGGCTGCCCTCGTTTACCGCAACGACGCGGGCGCCGAGGCGCTCCATCCAGAACACGTTGGGCCGCTGGCGCATGACATCGAGCGCGCCCATGTAAATCGTGCATGAAAATCCGCAGCGCGCGGCCATGGTCGCCGTGGCGACGCCGTGCTGGCCGGCCCCGGTTTCGGCGATGACGCGCTTTTTGCCCATGCGTCTGACCAGCAGGCCCTGGCCCATGACATTGTTGGCCTTGTGCGCTCCTGTATGATTGAGGTCCTCGCGCTTGATGTAGATGCGCGCGCCGCCGAAGTGGCGCGTAAGGTTTTCAGCGTAGGTGAGCGGCGTGGGACGGCAGGAATACTCTCCCATGATGCGGACGTATTCGGCCCAGAACGCGGGATCGCTGCGCGCCGCGCAGAAGGCCTCGTCGAGCTGCTCGATGGTCGAGGTCAGAATTTCCGGCACATAGCAGCCGCCGAATTCCCCGTAGTATCCGCGATGTTTCATTGCTTTCTTCATGCCTCCTGCAGGATATCACCGGTACGCCCGGCTGATGCGGCCCTCAACCGCAACATACAGAAGTAGCAGAATAAGCGGAAAATGGCAATTATTCAGAGCAGGCCGGATCAGGCTTTTCCTGGTCGCGGGGGCAGGGTGCCATCTGCGCCGCAAAATAGCGCGCGATCGGCTGGGTGCCGCCGGTGAAGGCATCAACGGGTGCAGGGACGCCTTTTGGGGCACGCGTGCGAAAATCGGAAGGCACCGGGGACTGCGTGACGCGCGCGACAGGGGCGGAGCCCTGCCGGGTTTCGGCGTTTATCTGCGCAAGCGTGTTTTTCAGAAAAACGATCATGGCCGATGGACGGCTGTTAACGTTCGGTGCTCTGTGGTAGTATAGTAGCATGCAACGCGGCTGCACACAAGAGGACGGCGCTGTATGCAACGGCAGGTTGTAACATTTCCCGACCGGGAGGCATTGAGCCGGGCCGCGGCAGGCGAGGTGGCGCGGGCCGCTGCCCGTGCCGTTGAGCGGCAGGGCTGGTTTTCGCTCGTGCTGAGCGGGGGATCGAGCCCGCGCCGGCTCTATGAGCTGCTTGCCGAGCCTGCGTTCGCCCGGGGTATCGACTGGAGCGCGACCCAGGTCTTCTGGAGCGATGAGCGCTGCGTGGGCCCTGATGACGAGCGCAGCAACTACCGCCTTGCCCGCGCCTGCCTGCTCGATAATGTCTGCATCCCTTCCGGAAATATCCACCGCATGCGCGGCGAGATCGATCCGCATCTGGCGGCCCGCGAAAGCGAACAGGATATCCGGGATTTTTTTGCGCAGCGCATGCAGAGGCCTGCAGCCGTGCCGCGTTTTGACCTGGCGCTGCTGGGCATGGGCACAGACGGGCATACGGCCTCGCTGTTTCCCGGCGATGACGGCGCCATGGATGCACGGGATCGGCTTGTGCTTGCGGTGCGTGCCCCTGCCGGCATGCCGGTCCCCCGCCGGTTGAGCATGAGCGCGGCCCTGCTTTCAAACGCGCGGGAAATTTTCTTTATCGTGCCCGGCCGTGAAAAAAAACCGGTGCTGGATGAAGTGCTTGCAGGCGGTCCCGCGGGGCAGCGCTATCCGGCTGCCCGCATCAGCGCCCGGGAGCGCACCGTCTGGTTTGTCTCTGCCGAAGGCGCGCGCTTCCGGCTGTAGTCCCGGAGGATGACAGGCATGTACATGATTCTCAGGCTGATTGCCGCCGCCGTGATCTGCTACGCGCTTCTCGCAGCAGCCCTGTATGTTTTCCAGGACCGCCTGCTGTATTTCCCAACCCGTGAACTGGAGACAACGCCTGAAGCGCTCGGGCTTGCGTTCGAGGACGTCCATTTCCAGGCTTCAGACGGCACACGGCTGCACGGCTGGTATATCCCGGCTCCGCGGGCGCGCGCCACGCTGCTCTTCTGCCACGGCAATGCCGGCAATATCTCGCACCGTCTGGACTCAATCCGCATATTTCATGGACTGGGGCTCAGCGTTTTTATTTTCGACTATCGCGGCTACGGCAAAAGCAGCGGCCGGCCCAGCGAACCGGGCACGGCCCTGGACGCTTTGGCAGCCTGGAAGTGGCTGGCTGAGGCGGGGCGCGCTGATTCCTCGCGCCTGGTTATATTCGGCCGTTCGCTCGGAGCTGCCGTTGCCGCAAATCTGGCCCGCTCGCGCGCGGCCGCGGCGGTGATTCTTGAGTCCTCATTTACGTCGTTCCCTGATATCGGCGCCGAACTGTATCCCTGGCTGCCGGTACGGCTGATCGCAAAATACCGCTATGCCGCGATTGAGCACGCTGCAGCGCTCACGGTGCCGGTTTTAATCGTACACAGCCCTGAGGATGAACTTGTGCCGTTCCGGCACGGCCGAGCAATTTTTGAAGCCTGCGCGCAGCCGAAATATTTTCTGGAGATACACGGCGGACACAACGAGGGATTCCTGCTCTCAGGGGATTGGTACGTGCGTGGCCTTGACAGCTTTATCAGTTCAGCTGTGCCCTGAGCTGCGCCGCGCCCGGCCGTCCTACCCGGCGGTAAAAAAAGCTTCAATAGGCTGGACCGGTGCCTCAGAAGGCGCCTGCAGCAACAGCTTTGCAGGGTCAACCGGATCAGCCGTCGCCGACTGCAGCCGGATATGAAGGCTCGCGCCGCTGCGTTCGAAAATAACAAGGACCTCTTCGGGCAGCAGCATGCCTCCAACCTGTTGAAACGCAGGGTAGCGGATGTCGCAGACGGTTTCACCGTCTTCATAGAGGAGGCTTCGGATGATCGTGCCTGACGCGGGGCTGATCCATACATGCTGTTCGGAGGCATCACGGGTAAGCGTGCAGGCGTAGCTGTCGGCGTCCTGCGCGCAGCTGATGCGGCTTGCCGCCGGGTCGGGGCCGGGGGGGCGGCCGTGCAGAGTCCGTACGATGTCAAGGGGGTTCATGCGGATGCCGCTGATGCGTTGCATGCTCTCCGGGGTCGCGGGGCCCGCATACCAGGCGTTTTCCGAAGGCACGTACAGGGTAAGGTCGCGGCCCGAGCGTGCGCTGATGTACAGGGCCGGCTGATTGAACAGCCCGAGTATCTCAAGGCGCAGCAGATCGGGATAGCTGGAGGCGAAAACCGATTTATACGAGCGGTTCGTGCCGGAGAGCGTAACGGCAATGCGCGCTATGCCTGACAGGCTGGCGCGCTCCGGCATGTTCAGGGCCGCCCGTACATAGGCGGCGGGGTCATCCAGCTCGGGAAGTAATGCAGGTTTTGGACGCAGGGCGGCGCAGCCGGCCTGCATAAGCAGTACGCCGCAGGCTACAATTGACAGCAGCGTTTTCAGGCGCATGCCGGATCCTGCGGTGAAAACGGTTCGGTGGTCAGCGGGCGCACCCGGCGGCCGTTTCACGGCCGCACCTCAAGTTCATTGATTTTTTCCTGAATGCCCGGTTTTTCCGGGGCTGTTTTCTGCGCCCGCCGGTAGAGTTCAAGGGCCTTGCCGGGCTCATTCAGCCGGTGCCAGACATCACCGAGATGCTCGGCAATGGCCGGGTCTTCGGGCGCATGTTCAAGCGCGCGCTCAAGATAGCCCAGCGCCTTTTTGAAACGGCCCATCCGGAAATACACCCAGCCGAGGCTGTCCAGTATGTAACCGTCATCAGGTTTGAGGGCAAGGGCTTTTTTAATCAGGCTCCGGGCCTCGCGCAGGCGGATGCCGCGGTCGGCGTACATGTAGCCGATAAAGTTAAGCGCATCGGCGCTTTCGGGATTGATTGCAAGCACCGAGCGCATGGCGGCAATGCTTTCATCGAACATGCCGGCTTTTTCATAGAGATGCCCGAGATAGTAGTGCAACTCTTCGTCGTCGCCGTCTCGCTCAATGGCCTTCTGCATCGCCGCGATTGCGGCCGGGTAGTCCTTGAGTTCGGCGTGGGCGACGGCCAGTGCATGGTAGAGCGCGCTATCTTCCGGCTGCAGCTGGACGGCTTCCTGCAGGACCTGCTGCGCCCCCTGCCGGTCGCCGGCGCGGCCGCGCATGAAGGCCAGCTGTATTCGCGCCTGCGGGAAGACGTCCGTATCCGGGGCAACGGCCTGAAACTCACGCGCGGCTTCTTCGGGCCGCTCTTTTTTTTCAAGCGTATGGCCGAGATAGTAGCGGGCGCGGCTGTTGCCCGGGTTGTATTCGATAATGCGTCTGAACATGGTTTCGGCCCGGTCAAAATCAGCCTGTTCAAAATAAATCAGTCCCATGCGCAGGGCGATATCTTCGTCAAACTGCTCGGCCGTATCCAGAAGATGGCGATACTGCGCCAGCGCCGCATCCAGATCGCCGGTCTTGACAAGAAGGTATGCGATTTTAATGCGCACGGGCCGGTTCTCCGGCATCAGGTCGGAGGCCTCCTGATAGGTCCGCAGGGCCTGGTCAGTCTCGCCGGCGTCTTCCTGCAGGCCTGCCAGGCCGATGCGTGCCGGCATAAATTCCGGGTCAAGCTCAATCGCTTTCAGGTAGGCGTTGCGGGCCTTTTGTGACTTGTTCATCTCCGCGTAGATGCCGCCCATTTGAAAATACGCAGGCGCGGAATGCGGGTTGACATCGATCAGGTCGCCAATGGCCGTGAGGGCTTTTTCAGGCTGTTTGAGGCGGTCGTAAAGCGTTGCAAGGGTGAGCAGGGTTTCCTCGTCGCCGGGACGCTCTTCCAGCAGCAGGCGGTACTCTGCAATCGCGGCCCCGGTCTGGTCCTGCGAGCTGAGCAGGCGGGCCATGAACCGTCGCGCCTCAAAAAAATGCGGGTCCCGGGCCAGCACCAGGCGGCAGTATTCTTCGGCCCTCTCCGGTTCTCCCAGAATGACGGCCAGATGGCTCAGCTGCAGCATGATATAGGGTGAACCGGGCGCCAGCTCAAGGGCGCGGTGGTACAGGTCGCGCGCACTGGTCCAGTCGCCGCTGTTGATGCTCATCTGGGCGGCCAGCAGGTAAAAGTAAAAATCCGATGAGCTCTGCGGAAAGTAATCCTGCGTCCGTGTGTCCGCTGCCCGGCCGGGGGCTGAGCCGCGCATGGGCGCGCAGCCGCCTGACGCAAGGACGAGCGCAGCGCAAGCGAGCAAGGCTGCCTGCATGAGTATGGAGTGTGTGGTATTTCGCATGAATATCTGAGCGCGCAAAAAAACAGCTGTACAGCCTTTTTAAAATAATCTACCATATTCCAGCTGAAAAACACAATCCCCTGCTGGCAGCGCGAGCAGATAACGCCGAATAGTCCGGATTGACAGCATGCGTTTTTTTAAGCGTCACGCCTCAATAGCGCTTCTGGCCGCCGCCGTCCTGATGCTTGCGGGCGGGCTTGCAGCCGGCGAGCATACTATGTTCTTTACCTACGCGATTGTCATCTGCCTGAACTGTATCGGCATCGGATAGGGGCGCAATGAAGCTAGCTTTTTTCCAGCGGCTTTCGCAGCTGTGCAGCGTACTTCTCTACAATGCATACCTGGCGGGTTTTGTGACGGGCTCGATTTACCAGGGCCCTTTCAAGATGATTCCCTGCCCGGGATTCAACTGCCATTCCTGCCCGGGCGCGCTTTTTTTGTGCCCGGTCGGCGCGCTGCAGTTTTTCTCCGCGTACGGGCGCTATTACCTTTCTTTGTATGTCCTGGGCTTTATCACCCTGCTGGGCGCGGCGGGCGGCCGTTTTATATGCGGCTGGGCCTGCCCGTTCGGCTTTCTGCAGGATATGCTCAACAAGCTGCCCGTGAAAAAGTTCAGGATTCCGCGGAGGCTTGAATACCTGCGCTACGTTATTCTGGCCGGGGTGGTTTGTATTGCGGCAGCTGTTTTTAAGGAGCCCTGGTTCTGCAAGATCATCTGTCCGGCCGGAACGCTTGAGGCCGGCATTCCGCTTTTGCTGCACAATGAGCACCTGCGGCAGATGATCGGTCCGGTGTTTATTGTGAAGCTTGGGGTATTGTTCGGATTTCTCGCCTGGATGGCGGTTGCGAAGCGCCCGTTTTGCAGGGTGGTATGTCCGCTGGGAGCGCTCTACGGGCTGTGCAACCGCCTGAGTTTTTTAAAGATGGGTTTCGACAAAAAGGCCTGTGTCTATGACGGCGCCTGTGCGCCGGTATGCCCGGTTGACCATCGGATGTACCGTGACGATCCCAATGCGCCGCGCTGCATCAGGTGCCTGCGCTGCCGCTCGGTGTGCGATCCCGGGGCCATCCATGTCGCTGTCGGTCAATCTTCTGATCCTCCCCGCGTGTCCCGCTGACCGTCCGGGCGCACACACCTGAACCCGACCGCGGGGCTTTTGTGGTCGGGGCTGTTCTTGCCGCGCTGGGCGCAGCGCAGGAAAGGCTCGTCGTTCATCCATGAGCCCCCGCGAAACACCTTGTAGTCTCCGTTGACCGGGCCCTGCGGGTTAACAGCGGCCCCGCTGCGGTAGTAATCGGCCCTGTACCAGTCGTGGCACCACTCCCAGACATTGCCGGCCATGTCATACAGGCCAAGGGCTGTGGGTTCAAAAGCGCCCACCGGACGCAGCTTGTTTGTCCGCAGGTAGGATTTGTGGAAATTGGCCTGACTGAGTTCTAGCCGGTCGCCATAGGGGAATTTTTGCCCGGCCATGCCTGATCGGGCGGCCTTTTCCCACTCGGCTTCCGTCGGCAGGCGCTTGCCGGCCCAGGCTGCATAGGCGGCAGCGTCGTGCCAGCTGACCAGCACGGCCGGGTGGTCGCCGGTTCCGGCAGGATAGTCGCTGCCGGTCCAGTTGAAGGACGCTTCCCGCGGATCAGCAGAGCGGGGCGGGGCATGGCCGGTTTCAATGACAAAGCGCCGGTACTGTTCATTGGTAACTTCGAAACGGTCGATATAAAATGCAGGCACATCGACGATGTGAGCCGGCTGTTCGTCCGCAGGAGCGTCCGGCCCGTCAGAACCCATCAGGAATTCGCCGGCCGGGATGAACACCATATCCGTGGCGTGCCCGGAGCTTTGAGGTTCGTTCTGCCCGGAGCATGCGCATATGCCCAGGCACAGGGCCGCGATAACGGCTGCCTGCAGGAGGATGCCGGCGCGGTGGTGGTTGCTTGCGGATGCATTCTGCCTTCTCATGGTGAACTCCGGCGCGGAACGTACAGGTAATCTAAACAATATTACCCGGTTGACTTTTAGATGCACCTGTGGTTTAAATAAAATTTTTTTCCACGGAAACCTATACTAACCTGCTTTGTACGACAATACAATATTGAAACGGCAAAATTTCGGCAGGACGTGCATATGAAGAGGAAACAGCTGACATTGATCATTCAGCCGACCTGCGCTGGAACCGGCTCCGTAAAGCACCGGAAGACGCTTTCATTCCATGTCCGGGTGATTCCGTGTTTTTTTCTTATGTGCATTCTGCTGGCTGCTTTCGGCATCAGCGGAAGCTGGGCGATTTTTGAAAATAGCGCCCTCCGGCAGGAGGTTGCCGCCCTGCAGAATTCACTGGCGTCTGCTTCCCGGGTTGAGCACAAGATTGCCGCGGTGCGCGCCGAAGCGCGCCGGGTTCGTGGATTTTTGGGAGTTGAGGCCGGCGGTGATCAGTTCAACATCGATGACCGTCTCGGTATGGGCGGCGTCGACGCCGAGGCGCCTGCCGGTGATGCGGGCTCGTTTGAGCCGATGTCCGAGCTGGAGCAGCTGGCCGACAAGCGGCCTTTGTTTGTGCAGGTGTACTCGTTGCGCAGCGAGCTGGCCGAGCTGAATTCGGTTCTTTCGAAAATGTCGGCAAAGCTTAAAAACCGTCCCACGATTGTGCCGGTCATGGATGGTGACATTTACCTGACCTCCGGATTCGGCTGGCGCCAAAGCCCCTTCACCGGGCTGCGCCAGTTTCATAGCGGTGTAGACATCGCCGGCAGAAAGGGCGCGCCGATTATCGCCACGGCCGACGGCGTGGTAAGCAGCGTCGGCTACGATCATCTGCTGGGCCATTGCGTGTGGGTCAGCCATGACGGGCGTTTTGAAACATGCTATGCCCATCTGCTGAAAGTCACCGTTGAAAAGGGCGAGAAGGTGCAGCGCGGCCAGGTTATCGGCCTGATGGGAACAAGCGGCATGTCAACGGGCTATCATCTGCACTACGAAGTCGTAGACAGCGGCAAAAAAATAAATCCGTATAACTTCATCCTCAACGGCGAAAACCTTAAGCTGAACGCCTCGCGGGGATAGCCCCCGGTTTCGGTGCAGATACTTGTGCATTCCCTCCAGCGGCAGGATACTGCCGCTTTTTTTATATCCTGTGGAGTTTCGACTGCAAAAAAACAGGGCCGCTGTAAGCGGCCCTGCCTTCGTGGTTATTCGTTCAGGCGAACGTTGTACCGCGCCTACTCGACCTTGAAGTAATAATAGCCGGGAGTGCGGTACTGGCCCGCGCAGTCAGCCACGTCAAACAGCAGCTCGTACGTGCCGGCATTCAGGACGGGCAGCGTTACATAGGCATACCACGTGCCCTCGGGATCGGTGCCCACCGCAAGCGATGTCCAGGACTCCTCTCCCGCCAAGCGGTACCAGGCACGGTGCGTTACCGGGCCGCCGCAG
>CAIRTM010000128.1 GCA_903881505.1 uncultured delta proteobacterium
CGGGGCGAGGTGACCCAGCGTGACCTCGTGAAAAACAGCCTGCGCATGCGGCCCGACCGCATCATCGTCGGCGAGGTGCGCGGCCAGGAGGCCCTTGACATGCTGCAGGCCATGAACACAGGCCATGAGGGCTCGCTGACCACGATTCACGCGAACACGCCCCGCGACGCGCTGCTGCGGCTTGAAACCATGGTCGCCATGGCCAATTTCGACATTCCCAGCGACTTTATCCGGCGCTATGTCAGCTCGGCGCTCGATGTGGTGCTGCAGCTCGAGCGCCTGACCGACGGAACTCGCAAGCTCGTGAGCCTGCAGGAGATAACCGGCATGGAGGGCAATGTCGTGACCATGCAGGAGATATTCTCCTTCCGCCAGACCGGCGTCGATGAAGCCGGCAAAGTGCACGGCAATTTTACGTTCAGCGGCATAAGGCCGCGCTTTATGGACAGGTTCCAGGTCGCCGGCATCCGGATTCCGACCGCCCTGCTGGACCCGTCTAGGGTCGAGCAGGTGTAAGGAGGCCTTCAGGGATGAATACCTATGTTTTCGCAGCAGTAGTCTTTGTTGTCCTGATCGTCATCATCGAGCTGCTGCTGTACGCCTGGCGCGCGGCGCGTGATTTGAACCGGTCGAAGCGGGTCCTTGAACGGCTCAGAGGGCATGCATGGCAGGCCGCGGCAGCGGCCGGCGACAGCACGCTTTTGAAAACGAGGAAGGTAAGCTCGATACCGTTTCTCAATGAGCTGCTGCTGAAGATAAACCTCATGGAGAGGCTTGAACGGCTGGTCAAGCAGACCAACGCACCGTTTACGCCGGTGGTCTATCTCCTGCTGTCTGCCCTGCTCGGGCTGATGGGTTTCATGGCCGGAAGCCAGATGCTGAAAACCATGGCCATGGGGCTGGTTACCGGGCTGGCTGGCTGTTTGCTCCCGTTTGTGTTTTTATCCATCAAAAAAAGCCTGCGCCTGAAAAAGTTCACCATGCAGCTGCCCGACGCGCTTGACCTGATCGCCCGCTCGCTCAAGGCGGGGCATTCGTTTTCCAGCGGCCTGAAGCTCGCGGCCGAGAATTTCCCCGAGCCACTGGGGCCGGAATTCATGACAACGATACAGGAGATTAATTTCGGCCTGCCCGTTGACGAGGCCCTGAAAAACCTCGGCAAGCGGGTTGAATCCGCTGATTTGAATTTCTTTATCGTCGCGACCCTGCTGCAGCGCGAGACCGGCGGCAATTTGGCTGAAATAACCATGACCATCGCCGCACTGATCCGCGAGCGTTTCAAGTTCGAAGACAAGGTCCGCGTGCTGGCGGCCGAAGGGAAAATATCGGCCGTGATTCTGATTGCGCTTCCGATCTGCATGTTTTTATACCTGCTGAAAATGAGCCCCGATTATCTGAATGTGCTGTTTTATGACCCGGTCGGGCGCAAGGGGGGTATCGCAGCAATCGTGATGATGATCGTGGGGATCATCATAATAACGAGGATGATAAGGATTAAAATATAAGGCCGCCGGCCGGGAGAATCACGATATGCTTGCACCGTTCACTATTGCGCTCAGCGCGTTTGTGGTCGTGTTTTGCGGCGTGTGGGCCGGCATGGCCCTGTACCGCGAGTTGAGCGTGCGCAGGGCCGTGCTGGAAAAGGTCAGGCACGAAACCGCGACCGATTTCCGGCTTGAGGGCGCAGACCGGCGCCACGGAAAGCGCGACGGCATCATGGCCCTGTTCGGAAAAGTCGGCAGGCTCTATGCCGGGGAAAAAACCCCGAAATATTCCGTTTTGCGGCTGCAGTTCCTGCAGGCCGGCATACGCAACCGCATGGCGATTCCGGCCTTCTGGGGAGTTAAAATCGCGCTGATGGCCGCATTGCCGCTGGTGTTTTTCACCTTCAGGCTGGCATCCATCGTCATGAGCGATACGATCGCCACGCTGGCCATCGGCTGCGGCCTGGCGCTTGCCGGTTCTTATATTCCCGATGCCTGGCTGCGGGTTCGTATTTCAGGCCGCAAGACGCGCATAAGCCGCAGCCTGCCCGACGCGCTCGACATGCTGGTCGTGTGCGTGGAAGCCGGGCTAGCGCTTGACGCCGCCATCCACCGGGTGGCCGAAGAAATACAGCTGACATACCCTGAACTGAGCGATGAGCTGCGGCTCTATTATCTTGAACTGCGCGCCGGGACCGCGCGCGAAGACGCCCTGAACAACCTGGCGCGCCGGACGGACCTGGATGAAGTCCAGAGCCTGGCGAGCCTGCTGATCCAGACCGACAGGTTCGGCACGAGTCTGGCGCAGGGCCTGCGGGTGTACGCCGATTCCTTCAGGACAAAGCGGTTCATGCGGGCGGAGGAGCGCGCTGCCACGCTGCCGACAAAGCTGCTGATACCGCTGGTGTTTTTTATTTTTCCGGCCCTGTTCGTGGTTATCGTGCTGCCCGCGGCGATGCGCATTTACTATGCGTTTATAGTGGCTGAATTTTGAACAAGGAGTCTGCATGAGGGATCGGATACCTGCAGGACGCTCCCGGTTAGCGGCCTTGTTCCTCGCGGCTGGCTGCATGCTTGCCGTCGGCTGTACGCAAGCCGTGGAGCCCAGGGGAGTTATTTACCGCCCGGAGCCCGCAGCAGTCGAGGAGCAGCCTGCGCCCAATAAGGAGCTCACGGCCGACGAGTATGAGCAGATGGGCGATGCGGGTTTCCGGCGTGATGATCTTGCCGCCGCGTACTTGAATTACGGCAAGGCCCTAAGGCTGAAGCCCGATCGGCAGAACCTGCGCTGCAAGCGCGCCTGGGTGCTGCTGGCCGGCGGTTTCAACAAAGAGGCCGCGCAGGAGTTCAGGGCCGTCCTGGAGAAGCATAAGAACAGTGCCGCGGCCCTCGAAGGCCTTGGTCAGGCCCTGTTCCAGATGAAGCGCTACGATGAGGCAGGGGAGCAGTTCAAACAGGCCGTTGCGCTTGATGCGCGGCGCTGGCGCTCGCGTAATTTTCTGGGCATCATGTACAACCAGGCCGGCGATCACACGCGGGCCATTGAGCAGTTCAAGGCCGCGCTCGTTGTGCAGCCCGATTCCGGCATTGTCTACAACAATCTCGGCATGGCCTACAGCATGACCGGGGACTACGCCGAGGCGATGGCCGCCTTTAACAAAGCCTATGAGCTGGGCGCGCCGCGCGAAAAAACGCTGAACAATTTCGGGCTGGCGCTCGCGAAGACCGGCAATGCCGCCGGAGCTCGGGAGGTGTTCGTGGAGGCCGGCGACGAGGCGCGGGCCTACAACAATCTCGGGTGCGTGTACCTGGCCCAGGGCGACTATGAAATGGCCCTGCAGTCTTTTGAAAAAGCCGTGAGCCTTGCGCCGGACGATGCCGGCACGGCCGAGAAAAATCTTAAAAAGTGCCGCAGGATGATGCAGTAAGACCTGCTGCACATGCAATGATGAGATTGCTTCGTCGTCCCGCCGGGGCGGGACTTCTCGCAATGACAGAGTACTCGTTGTCATCGCGGGCAAGGCGCGGCGATCTCACAGGGATTCATCATACAAATTGAAGGTAGAAGGAGCATGGCATGAAAAAGGGGTATTTCCGCTCAGCAGTGGCGGCAGTGCTTGTGCTGGTTTTTGTGTCGGCCTCGCCGGCAAGCGCCGGCTGGCTTGAACCCGATGCGGAGCGCGCAAAGGATGCCAACGCCGGGGAGATAGTCGGTGACCTGCTTGTCATACGCCCCGTTACGCTGGCGATGACGTTCATCGGAACCGGACTTTGGATCGTTTCCGCCCCGTTTACGATCATGGGGGAGAATTTCAGGCGCTCGGGCGAGGTGCTGTTCATTGAACCGGCGATGTATACGTTCGGGTATCCGCTAGGCTCATATTAGCCGGCTGCCCCAAAGCGTCATCTGACGTTCGACAGGCTCACGGCCCTGAGCTTCGCCGAAGGGCCGCGGTGCGTTACACAGGGCCTACGGTAGGGGCACGGCATGCCGTGCCCCTACAAAACATGATTGCCTGCACGCAGGCGTCGGAGACAGCGCGCGCCTTGCATCTGAACGTTTTTGAACAGCCTGATAGTACGGCTTCCCACAAAAAGGAAGTGAACAATAAAACGCAGGCCGGGCCAGACCTTTTTCCTTTTTCGTATGCTATAACAATAACTATAGGAATAGAATTTTTTGCAGGCACGTGTCCGGCTTTTTGACCCTCTTTTAAACGAGGAACGGCAGGTGGGTTATGAAACAATTTCATGCTCTGCATCGCATTGGTAGGCGTAGCCATGTGCATGGCGAGCGCGGATCGACCGCTGTAGAATTTGCACTGGTGGCGCCGGTTTTTTTTCTGCTGATTTTTGCGATCCTCGAGTTCGGGTGGTATTTCTTTGTTGAGCACACGATCCATTATGCCACCCGGGAGGGGACCCGGCTTGCCCTCGTGGGCACGCAGCTCAACGATCCGGGGGGCAACCCGATGAGCCGGGTAGACTCGATCACAAGCACCATCAAGGATAACGCTGCCATGGCGGTCGACCCGAACAGCCTGCTGATCAAGATATATCCGGTCGGCGCCGACTATGCCGACCCCGGCAACTGGGAAACCATTGCAAATAATGCCGGCGCGGGCGGTGACTACATGCGGGTGCGCACGCGATATACATACACATTCATCACCCCGCTTATCAAGCAGTTCTTCACGGGGGGGCAAAGGGTAATTACGGCCTCGACCCTGTTCAGAAACGAGCTGTTTTAAAAAACGCAGCGCGTGCTTCATGTGACGCTTTTGCTCAATACTGCCAGACGAAAGGCTCACGCTCTATGATCGAACACGTGCATACCAGCCGCGGCCATCGCGGCGAACGCGGCGCCTCGGCCGTGGAGTTCGCCATTATCCTGCCGGTGATACTCATCATAGCCCTTGGTATCATTGAATTCGGTAATTTTTTTACGGCACGATTTATTATTGTTAATGCCGCCCGTGAAGGGGCAAGCCTGGCCTCACGCGACGCAAAGGAAGCTGCAGACCTTATCACCATGATGCAGAACGCGGCAACGCCGCTGGACCTTGCGACCAAGGGACGAATATACATCAGGAAAATTCTCGCCGGCCAGACAAGCGGCAGCCCGAATCCCAGGATCGACACCTCGAGCAGCGCACAGGCCGGGGCGCTTAATGTTCAAAGCTCGGTTACTGGCTCGAAGTTCGGCCTGACCGATGCCGTGTATAACCGCCTCGTTTTTGACAACACTAATATGACCTCCGACATCAGCGAGGTAACCGTTGTCGAAGTGTTCTACAAGTATACTCCAATCACGCCGCTGCCGAGTCTTATTCCCGGCTTGCTGACGCGAGACGCGGGCGGCCGCATCATGAACAGCAGGGCGGTGTTTTGATGGAAGGCAAACCGTGTGCAGTCGGGAGAAATGCCATGCGAACAACAATCCTGAATAACCAGAAAGGCGCTGTGGCGGTCCTTTTCTGGATCATGCTGGTCGTCATCATCGCCTTTGCCGGACTGGCGGTTGATGTGGGGGCCTGGTTCGTGGCGCGCGCGGAGCTTTCCAAGAGCATCGATGCCGGCGCCCTGGCGGGTGCGAAGAACATATCGAACCCGTTTGCCCCTGCTGAGGATGTGGCTGAGGAATTCGCCCGGGAGAACTTTCGCGGCGGCTCAGCCTGGACTGTCGGCTCTCCGACCTTCACCGCTTCCATGGTGGGTACCAACCGGGTCAGCGTCGGCGGCTCGGTCAACACCGAGTCGTATTTTGCCCGCGTCTTCGGGGTTGATGTGGTGGTCGTCAATAACAGCGCGGTGGCAAGCAAGAATGCGGTGGAAATCATGCTGGTGCTCGACCGCTCCGGGTCTATGGAGGGTGATCCCATGGAGGATCTGCAAGACGCCGCGCTGAGCTTTATCTCTTTTTTCGAGGACACCCAGGATGAAGACAGGATGGGACTCATCAGCTTTGCCAAAGGTGTAACGGTCAATGTCTCATTGAGGGAAAACTTCGTCAGCGCGATGACAACCGCGATTAACAACATGAACGCCAACGGATACACCAATGCCGAAGACGCGATTGACCGGGCTGACGGCCCTTCCGGTTTAAGCGATCAGAGCCTGCTTCCGGGCGACCAGCGGCGCCAGCAGTACGTCATTTTCTTCTCCGATGGAAACCCCAACTCCTTCAGGGGAACATTTAAATATAACGGAACAGACTACGATGCAGTGATCAACGGAACCGGCAATTTCTGCGATGAGGTTGATACCCGGCTGGGCAATCCAGACTCCGGAACAAATCTTAGTATCGACCCGCGATTGACCGGCGACGGTAATACATTTGCAGCATCGGCTTGCAAGCAATACCCTGAGAAGGAAGACACTAAGTTGCTACTGACGACCAGATGGTATGTATTCGAAGATTACCCGCTTGCGGAGCATGGCACGCA
>CAIRTM010000129.1 GCA_903881505.1 uncultured delta proteobacterium
AAACGGTGATTGTTCTGATGGTGATTAATCGCATGCTCATAAACCTTACCTCCTTACCTGAATGAAATGAAGTTAAAATTCATACCGCAAACGCAGTATAAGGCTGTCTTTTTTATCCATCTGATGTGAAAGCCCGCTGCTGCCTTCTTCGGTTGAGTATTTATGCTTGGCACCGCCGTATAGTTTCACGCCGATATCAAACCGGAACCCGCTGAAATTGCCTGAATCGGGAAACATATAGGTAAAGCACGGCACGCTCATCCATTTGCCGATGTGAGGGTAGTAGTTGTTAATGGCGACGAACGTCCAGCTGGCATTGAACATCTGCTGCATGATAAACAGGGTAAATGAGTCCATGGTCCGGCTGCCGGGCTTGTAAAAGCGGTCGGCCAGGCACAGGTCCTTGTCGTAGTTGTTAACGATGCGTTCGTTGAAATACGTCAGCGATGTCTGCATCTGCTGGCCCTTGCCGACAGCCTGAGTAAACCAGGGGATGTTCCAGTACCAGTTGCCCTGCAAAGCCACGCCCAGTATGTTGCGGCGGGTGGCATCATAGAGACCCTGCGTGTTGCCCTGCAATCCCTTGACAAGGGGGCTGCCGATTTCCATGAACCACTCCATGCGCCAGACGGTGTCCTTGACCTTCGTTGTAAAGGTCTGGGCCGTGCCGCCGATGGTCGAAAAGCGTTTGTATTTGTAAACTTCATAATCGGGCTGATTGGGCAGCTTGGGGTACGTAACGGTATCAAAGTAAATATTGGAATGCTGAATGGCGTTTGTTACGTTACAACTTGTGGGGCCGTCCGAGAGCGCGTTCCAGTACAGCAGGGTCCAGTCGATGTTATAGGTAAAGCCCTGGACACGGCCGCCGAACTCGTAGTTTGAAAGCGCCCAGCCGGGCTCATCATCGCGCCATTTTTCCTGCATCCAGGAAAAATAGCCCCGGTCCCTGTTGGCGGCAAAAGCGTCCGGCCGTTGCTGAAAGAATTCAGCCCCCCAGTGGGTGCCTTCATAGGGCAACTTCAAGGCCTTGTAATCGCCGGGGTTAAAAATGAACTCGAACAACAGGTTGCCGGGCAGCTGCGACTGGTAGAACGTCCTGATCAGCCACAGGCCGCGCTTTATTTCTTCCCAGGTGTCAACGCCGGGCACGCCCCAGCGCAGGTCCATCGGGTTGACCACGTCGGCCACGCGGTTCATGTCGAGCTGGCCCCAGATCACGATCTGCTTGCCGGCACGGACCTGCCAGGGGCCGTTGGAATAATCGACGTACATTTCCGCGATAACGTCTTCAAGTTTTTGCGGGAGCTGATACTCCTTGCGGTCCTCGGTGTAGAGGTTGCGGCGGTTGAGGTCGTCGTAGCGCGAAGAGGCCTCATACCAGCCCCTGAAGCTTGAGAACACGCGCAGGGCGCTTTGCTGGTCTTCCTTGACCGTATAGAGCGCTTCAAACAGGGCTGAAAAATTGGAGTAGTCCCAATGCGTGTCGTGATTCACGCCCAGGCCATGGCCCTTGTTGAATTCGCGGTCGTAGCCGTTCAGGCGGTAATAGCTGGTGTTTTTGACGAATCCGCTCAGAATCAGCTTGCCGTCCATGAGGGCGATTTCAGCCCGTGCCAGGGACGGGCTCACAAGCACAAGCGCAAGTGTCATGATGAGCGCACATACAGAAAACTGTCGTTTTTCCATACCCCTCTCCTTTGTGGTGGTTGTGTCGGTTAATTGTCTGAGCGCCGGCTCATTAAGTTGTAGTGCAGCAATGGTACGTTTTGTCAGGTTCATGCCCGGACCGTTATACGGTGAGTACTGTATTCGCATTGCTTACATGTAATTATAACGAAAAATTAACATAGCCGAAAATGAATTACAAGCATTAAAAATAAAAAATGTTGAAATAAATTTACTAACCCTTGCGGTTACGTTTTTGTGCCTAAGTACAGTCTGCAAGCAATGCCCGCGCGCTGCCGCGGCCGTTACTCAAAGACTCGTTATGCTGCCGCGCCGCATGGACGCGCGCAGGCCGCACGCGGCGTGTTCATTGCAAAGGCCCCCGCGTCCGGCTGGAGCGCGGGGGCCTGGCTGATGCGGTTGATGAGCGGTGCCGGCTATTTGCAGTGCCGGGTCAGGAATTTGGGCTTGAATGTCGCCAGCAGGGCCGGCAGCAGGATCAGTGATCCCAGCATGTTGAGCAGCAGGATGACAGCCAGCAGAAAACCCATCAGGGCCTGGAACATCATCTTGGAAAGGAACCAGAACACGATGCCGCAGACGATGGTCGTGGCGATATAGATGATTGCCTTGCCGGTGGTTCCCATGGCCCGTACGATGGCTTCTTTCAGGTTGCCGCAGGCGATGCATTCCTCCTCGGCGCGGCTGAGCAGGTAAATGCCGTAGTCGACGCCCAGTCCGATGCCCACCGAGGAAACCGGCAGCGTCGCGGTCGTCAGCGCGAGGGTCTCCTTGTTGAAGGCCATAAACGTGAACGCAAGGAAGTTCGACAGGACCAGCGGCAGGGTGACCATCAGGCCCGCCCCCCAGTTCCTGAAAATGCCGACGCACAGCAGGTACACAACGATCAGGGCGACCACGAACGTCCACAGGTTGTACAGGGTCAGGCATTCATTGATGGCGGCCTGCACCCCGACCGTGCCGCCCGCAAGCCGGTAGTAGACCTCTTCGGCGCCTGCAATCTTTGGCTTTGCGGGAATCGGCTTCTCCTGTTCGCGGAAAAAGCCGTCGACCCAGTACACGAAGCGGTCAAAGCCCTCGCGCTGCACGTCGTCCTGCCGCAGGCCGAACTTTGACTCCTCGCGCAGGAACTTGTAAATGCGCTTGAAGATGATATCTATGGTTTGCGTGGTTTTATCGCGCGCGTAGATGATGATGTTCATGGTCTTTTCTTCGATGTCGACGTACTGGTCGAACTGGCCGGGCGCGGAGCCGTAAACGACGGACTTATAAATCTGTTTCAGCTGGGAATCGACATTGGGCATGAACGCCCAGTTCGGATCGGTATCGCGCACGCCCCGGTTGCGGCCCGGGATCTGGCCCAGTATCGTAAATGCCATGATGACGCGCATGTTTTCGGTTTTGCGCATGTACTGCGAGAATTTATATATATCGCGCAGCACCGCGGGCTGCTGGCCGATCGAGTCGGCTTTGTCGCCTTCCACGACAACGTAGAGGGGGCTCAAAAGCGGCATGGAGAAAGTGATGCGGAACGCGTCGGTGTTGTAGCGGTGCCAGGGCCACAGGATTTCCGATCCCGGCAGGGCGCTGCCGATCGTGATGTCGGCGCTTTTCTGGGCCGACCATACGAGCAGAACCATTGAAACCGCGATGACGGCGATTTTTCCCCAGCGGCTGACAATTATCCGGCCGCCGTTGGCAATCAGGCGGTCAAGCCAGCCGCCGCCCTCTTTTGAGACCCTCAGGGGCATGTAGGACAGCAGGATCGGCACAAGCAGCATGGCCACCGCGACCGTGGCGAACGCCCAGAAACCGCAGGAAAGAGTGATTTTCTGCAGAATCGGGATCGGCGTCAGGGAGATGACTATAATGCCGGCGGCGTCGGTGATGATGCCGGCAAAGCCGGGGATGAACATGTGCTCAATGGTGTTTTTACAGGCTATCTTGGCGTCGCCGTGCAGATGCGCCTCCTCCATGTAGCGCTTGACGATCTGCAGCGAATGCGACGCGGCCATGGCGGCGATCAGGAACGGGAACACGAGCACCAGCGGGTCGAGGTTGAAGCGCAGCAGGGCCATGAACCCGATACCCCAGATTGCGCTGACCGCGGCGGCAAGAATCGGCATGGTCATGCCGCGGATGGAGCGGAAGAAAATAAACAGCATGATCATCATGGCGACGACCGTGATGGCCAGGATCTTCATCACGTCCATCACGTACTTGTCGACGTAGCCCAGGTGCATGGGCTCGCCGGCAATGGCAACGATGATGTTTTCATTTTCGAATTCTTCGCGCAGGTCGGTGAAGTACTTGAACAGCTCCCGGTAGTTGATCTGCTCCTGGAAGAAATCAACCATGATGAGGGTTTTTTTGCTGTCCAGCGACACGAGCACGGGGTAGGCCATCGGGCTGCCGTAGACGGTCTGCTTGAGCTCGTGCAGCCCTTCGGGCGTTGTCGGCACGTCCGGAAACATGATGTTGTCCATGCTCATGCCCTGCGTGGTTATCTTGACGTCGCGCACGCTGCGGCTGGCAAGCGACATGATCTTGTTGCGGTCCACGGCGGGGAACAAATAGAGCTTTTCGGTGATGGCCTTGACCTTGGTGAGCGTCTCAACGTTGAAGATGTCCTTGTATTTGCCGCCGTCCTCGGGGTCGCGCACCTGCAGCATGATCAGGACCTGGTTGGAACCGCCGAATTTTTTCTCGATCTGCTCGTGCAGCTTGGTGTAGGCGTGGTTGCGGGGCAGAAGGTCGGGGTAAATCGTCTTGACCGTCAGGTGCGCAATGGCCTGGTAGAGGAAGAAAATCGTGATGCCGATGAGAATCAGCAGGATCGGCAGCCTTTTTTCGATGATTACATCTGCTACGCGTTTCATGTTCATGGCGTGTTGGTAACTCCCTGTACGGTTAGTTCGGTTGCGTTATTGACGGCCAAACGGCCCCCAGCCGGGCATGCCGCGGAATTCGAGGGCCTTGGGCATTTCGAAAAATTCCATATCGTAGGAAAGGCCGGAGCGGAACTGCCAGGATTTGCCGCCGTCTTTCGTGCCGGCGACAAGGCCGGCCTGTCCGACGACCCAGCCCGTGCCGGTGCTGCTGAATGACACATCGCGGAACCACTGTTTGGACTTGATGACGTCTTCCTGCAGGCGCCAGGTTTCGCCGTTATCTTCCGAGATGAGGTAGGCGCCCTTGTCGCCGACCGCATGGCCTCTGCCGTTTTTTATCTCAAGCGTGTACAGGGGGTAGACGCTTTCGGTTTTCATGGGCTGCCAGGTGCGGCCTGCATCCGTCGTGCGCAGGATGGTTGCTTCCAGTCCGCTGATGAATGCGGTGTTCGCGTCGATGGCTTGGACGCAGAAAAGAGCGGGGCGGGGGTATAAAAACTCATCGTCGACGGTTGCGCGCTCGAAGGCCTGCGGCATCTGCCGCTGCCAGGTCTGGCCGCCGTCGGTGGTGTAGAGAATCAGGCCGGCTTCCCCGACAATCCAGCCGTGCAGCGTGTCGGCCATGTCGATATTGCTCAGCACCCGGTCTTCCTCGGCGCTCAGCCGCTGCCAGGTTGTGCCGCCGTCAGTGGTGCGCAGCACGGTATTCCATTCTCCCACGGCCCAGCCGTTGTTGCGGTCGAGAAATGAGACGCTCAGCAGATGGTACGTGGTGCCCGTATCCTGCAGCTGCCAGGTGTTTCCGCCGTCGGCGGTGTGCAGCAGGGTTCCGTACAGGCCCGACATCCAGCCCGTGCGGGTGTCGATGAATTCGCCGTCAGTAAGCAGGATTTGGTCTTTGGCGGCCGGGCTGTCCTGTTTCTTCCAGGTTGTGCCGCCGTCGCCGGAATGGTAAATTTCACCGATACCGTTGCCTATCCAGATATTGCTGTCGTCAACCGCCTGGACAACGTGGACATTGTCGGTCGTGATGACCTTGATGTCCGGCACCTTGAAGTCCTTTTTCCTCTCTTTACAGCCGGCGGTCGCTCCCAGCAGCGCTACCATGAGAGCAGCAGTGACTGTCTGTACTAACGGCTTCCACTTTGACATGTCTTTTTACTCCTGTCTACCGGTTATGAATGTTGTTTGTCTGTGTATATACGATGTAGTTTTGGTCAGGTCGTCGTGTGCGGTTGTTATCGGCGGGGAACCTGGCGGCGCTCCTGCCAGCAAAAAAATCTTGACATAAATTATGCGTACGTTAATATCTCTTTTTACTCGAATGCGTGAACAAGTCAAGCAGAATTTTTAACTATAAACGATTGAGGCTGCAATATAACCCTACCCAGGAAACAGGAGGTATGACGTGAAAAACATCTATGATCTCGTTGTCGTCGGAGCCGGCCCTGCCGGTCTTGTGGCCGCAAAAACAGCCGCGGAGAACGGCCTGTCGGTCGCCCTGCTCGAGCGCAAGGGAAATATTCATGAGATCCTGCGCATGTGCGGACAGATGATCGTATCGCTGTCGGGCAAATACATGGGCGAGCGGGTTGTCTATAATGAAAATGCCAAGCTGCTCAGCTTTCCCCACAACGGTTTCACCTTGAAATATGACGGCCCCACAAAGGATTTTTACGCCTGGCGGATTTATTCTCCCAGCGAGGAAACCGTCGTGTTCGGCGACTATGATGCCAACCGGGCCAAGGGCAAGGCCGGCCGCGCCAGCGCAGTCTATGATAAAGGCTGGCTGCTGCGCAGCCTGGTGGAGGAATGCCGCGGCCTGGGCGTTGATATTTTTGCCGGTGAAAATGTTATTGATGTCAGGAAAAAAAGCGAGGCAGTGGAGGTTCACACCGCATCCGGCAAGCACTTCAAGGGCGTTTTCGTGGTGGCGGCCGACGGCCGCCAGTCGCGCGTGGCGCGCGTGCTGGGCATGAACAGGGACCGCGGCTTCTACGGTTCGGTAACCTCGGTCGGCTATGAAATGACCAACCTAAACCTGGCACAGCCCGAAGCCCTGCATCAGCCGCTGCTTGCCAGCGGCGACCCGCCCATGATGGGATTCATCATCCCGCGCGCCTGGGACCATGAAGGCGATCCGGTCTGGCTCACCATGATCACCAATGTCGACCCCAATGCCGACCATAAGGCCCTGCTCGATAATTTTATCGAAAAAAGCCGATACGCGCCGTGGTTTAAAGGCGCTAAAATCGTCCGCACATGCGGCTGCGCCGGCAACATGTATTCGCCGATCGTGTATCCCTTCCGGGACAACGTGCTGTTTGCCGGCGATGCGGGCTGGTGCCAGGAAGCCGAGATGACCGGAGCGGCCATGTGCGGCGCGCGTGCCGGACGCGCAATCGTTGAGGCCATGCTTGAAGGCAAGTACAATGCCGAAGGCGTAAAGAGCTATCTTGAGTGGTGGAAAACAGATCACATTGATAAGCTGGATCACAATGTTTTCCTGAAAAACCTGTACATGCCGATCCTGTGCAGGGACGAAGAAATCGATTATATCTTCAAAAACATCACTGAAACCCTGAAGACCGTGCTTGACCCCTACGAAGTGCCCGAGAATCTCGGTAAAGCATTGATCAAAATCATTCCCCGCATTCAGGCTGAGCGGCCGGAGCTGCTGAAGAAAATGACCGGGTTCAATGATCTTCCGCCCGAGGTCGTGCTGAAAAAGACCATCCGCTCCGGGTTTGACTGCCGGTTTACGACGTAGATGGCGTCAGCCGCAGGTCTGTTGTGATCGAAAAAGGCGCTCTCTCAGCCCCGCCCGGCCTGAAAGAGCGCCTTTCGTATGCATGCCGGTTTGGATGTTGTAGCATTTGACGAATTCATCACAGGGAGGACGCCGCCATGATTCTGAACGCTCTTGGAATAGCACTGGCGCTTGGGGTGCTTCTGATCGCCGCGATGGTTATCCGCGCCCGCCTGGCGGGCAGCGCCCAGTACCGCACATATGAGCAGTACACGATGCAGACGATTCAGAAAGCCTACGCACTCGCGCCGTTTGAGGTCAAGCCTGAATACCGTGTTATTCATCCCGCCAAAATGCTCAAGCTTTTCAAGATCGCGGTCAGCAGTTATTCCAGCGACCGGCTCGCGCGTCTCAATTCGCTTGACGCCACGATGTTTGTGTTTATGAAAATGTTCACGCTGATGATCCGTCCCGATTACCGCTACAACCTTCCGATGCTTTCGGTGGATTTTATTTTTATTGGTAAAAAAAGGGTCTTCGTGATCGAGGTGATCGACCCGGCGAAAATCGACGACGAAAACAAGCGCACCCACTATGACCGGATGCGCGCGTGGCAGGCGGCCGTGCAACGTTACGAGCAGTCGCCGACCAAGGAGTGGTACGGCGATTTCCTGACGGATTTCAGCATTCATATCAAGGCGGCCGCGAGCCGTGACGATGAGCTCTTCGCAATCTATCAGACCTTTCTTGAAGCCTATCTTGATATGGCGAAAAACGCCCAGCCCCTGTCGCCGGAGATGAGCGCGCAGGTCCGCTCCGGCATGGAACGCTATGTTGAAACGCTGCTTGACAAGGGCGGGCCGGCAGTCGACGTGTTCAAAAAGTTCCTTGGACCGGAAAAGCAGAAAGAATACATTCGCACGGTCATGTTCGGCCTTGATGCCTGAGACTTTCCATGCGCTGCCGCCAGGGCTGCTCACGAGAGGAGGTCATACACCATGCTGCTGGAACACGAGCGTACACTGATTGTTGAGTACGGCAAGCTGCTGCTTGAACGCCGCCTGGTCGCAGGCACAAGCGGCAATTTGAGCGTGTTTGACCGCGGGAACGGATGTATAGCTATCTCGCCAAGCGGGCTTGCGTATGAACGCACACAGCCCGAGGATGTCGCTGTTGTTGACACGGCCGGCACCGTTGTCGACGGCTTGCGCCGTCCGTCAAGCGAGCTCGCCATGCATCTGGCGCTGTATGAAAAACGCCCGGATGCGTGCGCGATCGTACATACGCATTCGGTTTTTGCGACTACGCTGGCCTGCCTTGACTGCAGCCTGCCGGCCGTGCATTACCTGCTCGGTTTTGCCGGTAAAGTAGTCAGGTGCGCCCCGTATGCAACCTTCGGCACGCCGGAACTGGCTGGATCGGCCTGCGCCGCAATCGGTGATTCTCAGGCCGTTCTGCTGGCCCATCACGGTCTGCTTGCCTGCGGCGCTGACCTGGCAGAGGCGTTCAATGCCGCCGAGCAGGTCGAATATTGCGCTGAAATATACTGGCGCGCGCGCGCCGTAGGAACGCCGTCCGTAATACCGGACGGGGAAATGGACAGAATCATCGAAAAGTTCGCCGACTACGGCCGCCGGTAATGCTTTGAGCGCAAACAGCCCGTCCTGTCCTCTGCGTCCGCATCGTCCGCTTTGTACACGCTGCGTTAATACATACTTCCGCGCCGGGGCTCAGGCGGAGCCGCCCGATCACTTATGAGCCTGATTGCTGCGCTGGTTCATGCCTGCGTGCGCACATAATCAGGCATGCGCCAAGGTATACTGCAGCCGCCGCCCAGAGTGTTGCGTTAAACCCGAAGTTCAGTGAAACCCCCCATGCGACAACCGAGCCGAGCACCGAGCACGCTCCGTTGACAGCCCATACCCACGGGATAATCGTTGGGCCGTCTTTTTCAACCAGCCTGATGCCGACGGGCAGCGCCATGCCCATGCAGATGCCGAGCGGTGCGATAGCGCACAGGGTTAGGATGATTTTTACAATGCCTGGCATGCCCAGAAAGCGGTCAAACATATACGGCAGGCTGTAAATGGAGCAGGTAAGCAGCGCGCAGAGTATAATCAGGACAAACCCCAGGCGTTTCTGCATTGACGTATCGGTAAAATTTCCCGCAAGCAGGCTGCCGATTCCCGAAAAGATGAGCAGGGAGGACAGGATAACCGCTATCGCATACAGGGGCTGTCCCAGAAACAGGATGAATTTTTGAATCAGGGGAATCTCAATCAGCATGTATCCGAAGCCCAGGCAGGCAAAGTACAGGATATAGCCCCAGCGGAACCGGGCGTTTTCGCGCGTTGCCGCAGCCTTCCCCCTGACGAGCAGCATGGGTAAAAATATGGTCACGATAACCATGACGACTATTATGAGAAAGAGGGACTTGAACATGAACACGGGATAGCTGAACTGGGTTTCCGCTTCCGGCAGCTTGCCGATGTAATGCTTGAGTTTGAGGAAATTAAAGAAAAACGGGCAGTTGTCCGTGTCTGCCTGAATGCGCAGCGGAAACGCGGCAATGAAACTTTCTTTGCTTGGCGCATGGATAAATTCGGCAAACACCGTGTTCAGCCGCTCGCGGGGGTCATGGAGCCAGATCAGGTCACGCTGCGCTCTCAGGCTGTCAATGTCCCGGAGTTCCGTGTCGGTAAACGGTGATTTTTTGCACAAAAACAGCGCCTGCGTCCAGCCGTGAAGCTGTTTCTCGGCAATAATGACGATGTGCCGCTGCGGATTTCCTATGCCCAGAAATTCGAGCGCCTTCAGGCAGGAACTGAGGATTTTCAGGGTCTCCAGGTCGCCGTTGAAGCGCCAGCGGTTTATCCAGAGGATGCCGTCATCTTGCAGGTGGTTCAGGTAATCCCGGAAGGCCTCAGCGGTATAGAGCGAATTTTCAACAAAGGTAAAAGCCCCTGATGAGCTGGCAACGCCGCTGTCGGCATTGCTGAGCAGGATGATGTCGAAGAGCTCAGGGGTTGTGCGAACAAAATGACGGCCGTCGTCTACGATCAGTCGAATGCCTTTCTGACCGAAAAGGTTGCCGTTGAAGTCGCGGTATACCTCCCGGTTGAGGCGGGCTATTGTGGGATTGATTTCAACTGCGGTGATGTTGCGGCTGCCGTTGACATAGGCATTGAGGACGTCCTGGCCCCCGCCGGTTCCGATTACCAGCACTTTTTCCGCTTTTCGCAGTTGAAAATAAAAAGACGGGAAGCCTTTCTTAAGGTAGTCCATTTTTTCAACGGCACCGTCAAATGCGTGCATGTGTGCGTTGGCGGTAGCGTCGTAGCGGATGTTTAATGCGTCATGGCCCAGGAGACTGTCCGGGATTACCGTTACCCTGTTGATCGGGTTCCACTTTTCAAAGATGATGCCGGTCTCGGGTTTGCCGTTAATGTATTTGATTTTGAGAAAGCGGTATACATGCGCATTCCCGATAAATGAGGCGAGTGCAACGGCGGCCATGGCCCCGGCGATTTGTTTTGCGGCGCGGGATGGAGAGCGCGTTGTAAATACAATGGCTGCAAGGGATGCGATGAATGCAGTAAAAAAAACAAGGCTTATGCCGTCGTACAAAAACAGCAGGCCGACGACCGCGAGGCACCCGAGGCCTGCGCCGATCAGGTCATAGAAGTAAACGCGGGTGATGTTTTTTGCATGATGCTTGAACGTCAGTGTCGTGGTCATCCCGGAAAAAAAATACGGCACGAAAACCGCCACAAAAATTATCAGCAGGTTGTAAAACGATTCCGCCGACCGTTCGGGCACAAAACGGACGTTTACATAGATAAAAACGGCAGCGATCATCGTTGCGGAAAACAGTGCCGCGGAAACAGCGAGCTGGGTGTATGACCTGCCGCGATTGAAAAAGTTCGGGAAAAGGTAGACACACATGCCGCTGCAGGCAAAGCCGAGCATGGCCAGTGATATGGACATGAAAACAAAGTGGTAGTACATGCTCGCTGAAAAAATCCTGGTTATCAGTATCTGCCATAGCAGTGTCGCGAAAGCGGTCAGGAATATTCCACGGCATACGGTTTTGGTTTCCATGTGAGCCTCTCGATTATTGTTGCTGTGGCCGGTTCGTGTATGTGCCTTTACAGGGTAATACGTTTTTTTACGGGCAAACTTTAGGATGGGCCGGATTATGAGTCAACCGAAAGACTTGCCGCCGTTTGTCGCTGCGCCACCGCATGCTTTTAGCAGGCTGTTGTATAAAACACGCATCTGCTGTGTTGCGCGTTTCGTTCGTGATTGCAGCGTGCGCAAAACAGCGCCTCATTTCCTATGATTTCGAGCTCCGTTCATCGGTATGTTTTTGGACAGCCTGTATAAAACGAATTTTTCGCAGGCCTCTTGGCTTGGCGGGCTCAGGCGTCCTTTAGTGTCGCAGCGCGCGTTATAAGCAGACTCAGGGTGCCGACACAGTAAACGATAATTGCAAGGTATGATACAAACCTGAATCCAGAACTCATTGCGATGATGATTGCGCCAACCGTGCTCACAACAGAGCTCATGCCGTTTACTCCCCAGGCCCACGGGACCATTTCGGGCTTGTATTCACTGACCAGCTTGATCCCCAGTGGGAAAAACATACCAAGCAACAGGCCAAGCGGCAACTGGGTTAGGACTGTGATGATGCATTTTATGAGAAACGGCAGCCCGATAAAAGCTTCGAATACCGTATCAAGCAGAAGAGTGTATGCAAGCAGTGTCGGGACCAAAAGGCAGATTATTTTTTTTATGGTTTTTTCCGGACGGCTTTTTAGTGCGCCGGTCCAGTAGCTGCCGAGCCCGGAGAATAACAGCAGGGAAAACAGGGTAATTGCAAACGCATAGGCAGGGTAGCCAAGGAAAAGGACGAACTTCTGGATAAAACTGATTTCCATAAACATGAAACCGACCCCAAGGCAGAAGAAATAGAGCAGATATCCTGTTGAAACGCCCCAGGTAAAGCGTCGTTTGCTGACAAGCAACGGCATAATAATAAAGAAAAAAGAAAAAACAATGGATTGTACCAGCAGAAACAGAAGAATCGCCTGACCGAAAACGGGCGTTGTAAAACTGTATTTGCGTGCGTTGAAAACATTAAAGACCGTTTCCCATTTTATGAAATTGTAAAAGAATGGATTGTCGTCAGTGCACGGCGTTACATTGTACGGGACCTCGGAGATAATTTTTTTAAGGGACTTTGTGTCGGCACGGAGTATTGTATTGAGGATGAAACCGGAATCCTGCTGCAGCAGGGGATTAAAAGTAATTTCAAATCCGTTGTTGTCGGCAAACGCGGTCATTTTGTTCATATCACTTGGCGTTAAGGGTGTCTTTTTCACTAACGGGATAAAGCTCTTGTCGCTTTTGTTCGGTCCACTGGCACCAAGGATTGCGATGTGTTTGTATGGCTCAGCAATGCCGTTTTGCTTAAGGACGTTGATGTATTGCAGTAAGAGTCGTATGGTGAGGGGAGGAATACTGGAGCTGCCCGTCAGCAGGTGGTCGCCGGCTATAATACACATGAGGCCCTGCTCGGATAAATGGTTAAAATATTTGTCGAAAGCTTCTTCTGTATACAGATAGCTTTCCATGAGAACATAGGCACCGGTATTGAGCGCAGCAAATGTGTCGGTTACGTTTATTTGAATAAGATCAAATTTTTGATCTGTGCTGTTGATGTAGTTTCTTCCTTCTCCTGCGATGAGGTTAACTGCTCCATTTTCAGTATAGATGTTGCCGACCCACGTTGAGAAATGTCCTTTGAGCAGTTTCACAGCAATCGGCTGCAATTCAATGGCAGTAATGGAGGAAGCCTTGTTTTTTAAGGCATTAAAAACGTCAATGCCGCCCCCCACGCCGAGAATTAACACCTTGGGTTTGTCCAAAAGCACGTATGGTGTTTTAAGAACATGTTGATCAAGGAAGCGGAACTCCTCATCGATATCGTTTTTAAGATGATAAATGTTGCTGCCGTTGTGTGCGTCATATTGCATGTCATGGAATTCAGGGAACCCGCCTTTGTAGTTTTTGCCTACGCCTCCCAACCCCCAGAAGGGAAGATCCGTTTTTTTTACGTTTGTATAGACATCAACACGGTTAATCGCATTCCATTCGGTGTAAAGCGGTTTGTATGTTTCAGGATGATTGTAAACATTGGCTAGAACTTTTGAATCGCACGGGATAATTTTAATTTTATCTTTGAAAAGCGGTATGAGGCACAGGAGCAGTGCGGCTGCAATCATGAGGTACGCGGTTAACCGTTTGGAGACCTGTGCTGAAAAACAGCATGCTGCCAATATCATAATGAATATGCATATGAACAGTGCCCCGACAGCGCCAACCCAATTCAGGCCGGCGAGCGCAAGCAGAGCTCCGAGGGCGGCTCCGCACAGATCCCAGAAGTAGAGTGTTGACACTCTGTCGGAATTTTTCGAGAGCGACATGGCTATCGCCAGGCCGGCGAAGAAAAAAGGCAGACTTATCCCGATATAGTAAATGATGAGTGACAGCATAAAACCGAGAGGGGCGACGAATATTTTTTGCGGTTGGAGGGGATAGCGGGCAAAGGCCAGAAAGGATATCAGCAGGATTGCGGCGCTCAACACGGTGCTGATGACCAGAATTTTTTTCCAGCGGTCCTCGCGCATAATGCCGGGGAAGGAAGACAATATGGCGCCGCTGGATCCAAATCCCAAAAGTGCAACGTTAATTGTCATGTAAGCGAAATGGTACCATATGGAAAAAGAGAATATTCTCGTGAGGATTACTTCTGTTGCCAGTGTTGCCATGGCGACTAAAAAAACGCCGAAGAATACAGGTTGGATTTTTTTGTTTGACGTGGTCATGGCATGCCTTTTTTGTTTGCGGTTTTTGGGATTGGTGCATTATTGGCAGTAACAGCCCGCAGCTGTTCGATGGTTATGTTCTCGGTTGACCGGCTTCACCACGGAAGCCTGCCGCTAGGGGCGATCCCCTGGTATACTGTCCCGGTCTGCATGCTGCCTGTTCCGGAGCAGCGGTTATTGCAAGCTCATGTGCGTATTGCGATGTACGAATCGTGATCGGCACATATAGTATAGTATGGTTTGCGTGTCAACATAAAGAAACAATTTCGTTTGTATTTACCGCAGCAGCGCCGCTGCCAGCTCATTTTCATATTTCATGCACCGGAATCCATTTTAGGGTTGTGCATGCGTAACTTTTTAGATTATCATGGCTGCGCGTATGCGGAGATCATTCTTAATAATCACATGTCCATGTGCAGCAGGGCGGCACCATGAAAAGCTTTCGCAAAGAGTTGTGGTTTAATGTGAAGCACCGGCGCGAATTTATTAATATCACGCAGGATGTCGAGGCCTGCCTGCGCGAAAGTGCCGTTCAGGAAGGGCTGCTGCTGTGCAATGCCATGCACATCACCGCGTCTGTTTTTATAAATGACGATGAGCCGGGCCTGCACCACGATTATGAACAGTGGCTCGAACAGCTCGCCCCGCATGAGCCTGTTGCGCGCTACCGTCACAACCGTACCGGAGAAGACAACGGGGATGCGCACCTCAAGCGTCAGATCATGGGCCGCGAAGTGGTGGTGGCTGTTACGGGCGGCCGGCTCGACTTCGGACCATGGGAGCAGATTTTCTACGGTGAGTTTGACGGCCGGCGAAAAAAACGCGTGCTGGTGAAGATTATCGGGCAGTAGTTCGGTCTCTCAATACCGCCGGAGAATGCAGGTGCAGGGGCCGCGGGCGCGCTATTTTCTTGACAAAAAACAGCATCGGTATACAGTGGTTATTTCTTTCGCGGAGCGTGTTGTCTGAACGTGCCGTTTGCTGTAAGTTGTCCGAGCTGAGAGGAATTGATGAAAGAGCTTTTGCGCGAGATTATCGTACGGACCTTTGAGCAGTGCCGCAGGGAAGGGTTGCTTCGCAGTGATGCCCTGCCTGATTTTACCGTTGAGCTGCCGCGCTCACGGCAGCACGGCGACCTTGCCACCAACATTGCCATGATTTTGGCAAAACTGGAAAAGCGGCCGCCGCGTGAAATCGCCGAACTGTTCGCAGGAAAACTCCTCCAGGCCGACCCGTGCATTCTTAATGTTGAAATAGCCGGACCGGGTTTCATCAACTGTTTTATAGATGCATGCGCCTGGCATGACGTGCTTGAGCATATAGAAACGCAGGCTGACCGCTACGGTTCATCCGATGCCGGGCAGGGTCAAAAAGTTATGGTGGAGTTCGTGAGCGCCAATCCGACCGGTCCGCTGCATATCGGCCACGGCCGCGGCGCGGCCGTGGGCGACGCGGTCGCACGCGTGCTGGCCTTTGCCGGCTATGATGTAACCCGCGAATACTATATCAACGATGTCGGCAATCAGATGAATAATCTGGGCCGCGCAACCTGGCTGCGCTACCTGGAGCTGCACGGCCGCACCGATGCGTTCCCGGATGACCTCTACAGGGGCGGCTATATTTATGATGTCGCCCGGCTGGTTTCAGATCAGCACGGCGATCGCTTCGTGCACGAGAGCGAAGAGTCGGCCGTGCCGTTTTTTACCCGGTTTGCCTCGGACACGATACTGCAGGGGATCAAGGATGACCTGCGGGATTTCGGCGTTGAGTTCGATACCTGGTTTTCGGAACGCACCCTGTTCGAGCGCGGTGAAGTTCAGGGGGCTCTTGAGCAGTTTCGTGCAGACGGCCTGGTCTATGAGCAGGACGGAGCGCTCTGGTTCGCGGCGTCCCGCTTCGGCGATGAAAAAGACCGCGTGGTTGTCAAGGACGACGGCAAGACAACCTATTTCGCCTCGGATATCGCCTACCATCGCGACAAACTCAGGCGCGGTTTCACCCATATGATCGATATCTGGGGAGCAGACCACCACGGCTACATTCCGCGCCTGCGCTCTTTTCTGCGCGCGCTCGGCGTTGCCGACGATGCCTTCAGCGTCATCCTTATCCAAATGGTCAATCTTTTGCGGGCGGGGGTGCCGGTGGCAATGTCAACACGTTCGGGCGAGTTCGTGACCCTGCGCGAGGTGATGGATGAGGTCGGCCGCGATGCGGCACGCTTCAGTTTTCTCACCCGCCGGTCTGATGCCCAGCTTGATTTCGACCTTGACGTGGCGAAAAAACAAAGTGATGAAAACCCCGTGTATTATGTGCAGTACGCGCATGCCCGGATATGCAGCATTCTCAGGGTTGCGGCTGAAAAAGGGTTCGCGGCGCCGGCTTTTGCCGATATTGATGCCGGGCTTCTTACGGCACCCGAGGAGACCGATCTCCTCAAACAGCTTTCCGCCTTTCCTGCGCTTGTCAGCGGCAGCGCCCGGGCGCGTGAACCGCATCGTATTGCGGTATATCTGATGGAGCTTGTCGGGCAGTTTCACGGCTATTATAATAAGCATCGCGTGATAACCGATAACGAGAGTCTGAGCCGCACCCGCATGCACCTCATTACCTGTATCAGAACGGTGCTGCGCAACGGACTGACGCTGCTCGGTGTCGAAGCGCCTGACAGCATGTAGCCCTGCATGGCGGCATGGCTCATCAGGCGGCGGACGATGCCTTGCTCACACAGGCGAAAGTGGTACCCGCATGGCTGCTGACGACTATCACGAGAACAGTTTTATCTTTAAAACCGTAACTTTTTTCAGGATCATTGCCGGTGTTGCCGTGACACTGGCAGTGCTCTTTGCAATGGTCTGGCTGATCGATTACAGCAGCCCCCGCACATCCGAGCCGCAGGGCAGGCAACCGTTGCTTTTTCCCGAACGGCCCGATGAAACCGAGTCCCGCAAGCCCGACACACTTTTTGAAACCCTGCTGAACAAAACAATCGAAAGCAATGCTGGCAGTGATGAGCGCAGGGGGGTGCTGCCTGATGCGAAATCGCCGGCCGTCAGGACGCAGACGGACATGGCTCAGCCTGTGACCAGCCCTGCCGGGCGCGCGCCTTCCGCCGGGCCGGACACCGCCCATCCCGAACAGCCAGCAGCTGGCAGTGTTCGGCATTCCTCCGCTGTACCCGCTCCTGAACAGAAGCAGCCCGCGGGTGCGCCTGCACGGCAAAATCCGGCTGCCGACGGCGTGTTTGCAGTTCAGTTCGGCTCGTTCCAGCAGGAGGAGCGCGCACGGCAGCTTTCCGAAGATCTCGCGGGTAAAGGTTATCAGCCCTATATACATACTATCGTTTTGCCTGACGGCACAAAGGCCCATCGCGTCCGGGTCGGCCGTTTTGCCACACGGGAAGAGGCCCTTAAGCTGGCGGCAGCAATCGAAAGCAGGGAAAAAATCCCCGTATTCGTTACTTCAAAGTAGCATATGCGCTTCCGCGCACCATGCAATTCAATGTGGGGGATGCCCGTATGCCGCCGGATATTGGTATTGTATTCATGACCGCCGCAAATCGTGAAGAAGCCGGCCTGATCGCCCGCGCTCTCGTGGAACAGCGCCTGGCAGCTTGCGTGCAGATCGTAGCCGACATACGCTCCCTGTACTGGTGGGAAGGACGGCTGTGCGATGAGCCGGAAATTCTGTGTATTGCCAAAACGACCGCCGCATGTTTTGATGAGCTTGCCGCTGAAGTCAGGCGGTTGCACAGCTATGCCGTGCCCGAGATTGTTTTTGTGCCTATTTCAGATGCGGCTCCCGATTATTGGCGCTGGGTGGCAGAGGTGACAAAGTAGCGCGCAGGTCCGAAGGTTAATTGCTTGACAAAGAAAAGGTGGAGTGTTATCAGAAACACTTCATTGAGGGCCGCAGAGAGCAGATGCGGGAATTGACAGCCTGTCAGGTTGTTTAACGTGCAAAAAGGCTGTTTGTCATTATGTCACGGACATAATGTCGCTGCGTGGTCGCAGGGTTTGTAGGGGTTTATAACTATCTGAAATTTAATATAAAATAAGTCGCGCAGGGCGGCGAGCAGTTGGCATGTATTGTGCCATCTTTTTATGCCATAACACCGGTATATGAAAGAAAAAGCCTCGGCTGGCACAATATTTAATCGTTTTTCTAACCCGCAGAAAGGAGAACCAGCATGAGTTTACAGGCAGATTATCTGATTCCGATTGATTTCGGGCTGAGCGAAGAGCGTAAGATGATGATCGACATGCTCAAAAAGTTCAAGGAAAAGGAATGCCCCAAGTCGAAAATCGGCGAATGGGATGAAGAGCAGCACTTCCCGGTCGATGTGTGGAAAAAACTCGGCAATGAAGGTATCCTGGGCGCCTGCTTCCCCGAGGAGTATGGCGGAACCGGCGGCAACATCATCGACGAAACAATTATTACCGAAGAGATTTCCAACAGCTTTTCAGCAATGGGTCTGGCATACCTGACCGGCGTGTGCTTCGGCGGCATGTCGATTCTGCATTACGGCACCGAGGCTCAGAAGCAGAAATACCTGCCGCCACTGATCGCCGGCGACACCAATTTCTGCCTGTCCCTGACCGAGCCGGGCGGCGGCACCGATATTCTGGGAGCGCTCAAAACACGCGCTGTTGAGCAGCCCGACGGTTCCTTCCTCTGCAACGGCACGAAAATCTACACCACCGGCATGCACGTGGCCGACACGATCGTTTTGATCGTGCGCACCGACGATGTCGAGGGCAAGCCTGCCCAGGGTTTGACCATTTTTCTGGTCGACCGTGAAAAACCCGGCAAGCAGGAGACCGACGGCCGCCTGCTGAACCAGCCCTTCAGCAAGGGCATTACCTACAACAAGATCATGAAACTCGGCAGCCATATTCTGGCGTCGTTTGAAGTCTCCTATGAGGATGCCAAGCTGTCCAAGGAATCAATCCTTGGCGCACGCGGCAAGGGCTGGTACAACCTGCTGGCTACGCTCAACAACGAGCGTATCATTTGCGCCGCCATCTGCGTCGGTCTCGCACAGGGCTGCCTTGAGGAAGCCAACCAGTATGCGATCGAGCGTGAGGCTTTCGGCAAGCCGATCGGGCAGTTCCAGGCCATTCAGCATCAGCTGGCCGACATGGCGACCGAAATCGAGCTGTCGCGCCTGATCACCTACAAGGCTGCCTGGCTGCAGGCCAACAACCCCACTGATCCTTCAGTGGGTGTCATCGCCAGCATGGCCAAGATGTACACCTCGGATGCGGCCTTCCGCTGTACCGACCGCGCGATGCGTATCCTTGCCGGTGCAGGCTTCACCATGGAATATCATATTCAGCGTTACTACCGCGATATCCGCCAGCTGGTGTTCGCTCCGATCACCAATGAGATGTCGAAGAACTTCATCGGCCAGGTCATGCTCGGCCAGAAGAAGTCCTACTAGGGTGCAGTGGTGCTCCCCCGCCTCAGGGCGGGGGAGCACTTCGTTTTTAAGGCATGTGTTGCCCCGCATGGCAATCTCCGCTCCGGCTGCCGGAATGCCGACCGCACGCCCGGCGACTGCTGGCGCAGCCGGCCGCAGGTAACCGGCCACGGTGTACGGGCTGCAGGCGGCATGAGGCTCGCAACGTAATTCACCCACGCACAAGGGAGGCAATCATCATGGAACAAAAATTCAATACCGAGTTGATTACCAATTTCGGCCCTGACACGCTGCTTCCGGATTTAACGTTTGCTGAAATGAAGCCCGGCTGGGACTGCGGCGGCGGAACCTACAAGATCACCAGGGGAGAAGTTGAAAAGTTTGCCCGGCTGATGGGCGATCCCAATACCGGCGCAGAGACCGTGCCCGTGGGCATGATCTATATTTACGGCCTGCGCATCTGCTGGGACCGCAGGGTGTTCATCGACCAGGCCGTGCGCGCCGGCGATACTATTACATTCCACAATCCGGCCAAAATCGGCGATACCATTACCACGAGGCTTTCGATTGCCGACAAGAAAGAGGTATCCAAGGAAAAAGATGGTGTGGTGAAGGTAACAAAGTTCCTGTACGTCAACATGTCGGCCGAGAACCAGGCCGGCGCCAGGATTGTTGATATCGTCATGAGCTTCATGCTTCCCAAAACCATGAAATAAACCTTTTTGCGCACCAGGAGGTAGTACTATGGATACAGCACGTTTTAACGTTGGCGATACTCTTCCTTCGAAAACCCTGGCGGTTACGCAGGCCCTGATCAATGACTACGCCGATATCTGCGGCGACTACAATACGCTGCATGTCGACGTCGAGGGAATGAAAAACCATCCGCTGTTCGGCGGAACCATCGCGCACGGCACGATCAATGTCGAACCCGTGCTGCAGGCAATCTGCACGGTGCAGGGCACCAGGTGGCCCTCCGCCGGAACGAAAATAGATCTGCAGTTCCGGGCGCCGGTAAAGCCCGGCATGACCATATCGAGCGTACTGGTCGTGAAGGAGAAAAAAGCCGACAGCCTCGTGTGCGACATGACCATCCAGGATCAGAACGGAAGTCCCTGCGTTAAAGGCACCGTCGAAATCAAGTAATTCATTCTTTGATTTAAATTCTGGCTTTTTTGAGAACAGCAGCCGGGGCCCCGGGTCGATTGGGGCTCCGCCTTTAAATACCATGACAATGACACACCAAAGGTGTTTTTGATTATTTACCATACTGTCTAACTGTGGAGGATATTCGATGAAAATCAGCAAGGACGTAAAAATTGATCTGTACACACGCATGGTTCGCCAACGTATTTTTGAAGATGAAACTACGGTGAATTTTGCAAGCGGTGAAATGCCGGGGTTCCTGCACCTGTCGCAGGGCGAAGACGCTGTGCCCGCAGGCGTGTGCGCGAACCTGTCCAATGAGGATGCAATCTATACCACCCATCGCGGCCACGGCTGCATCATCGCCAAGGGCGCCGAGATCAAGCCCATGATGGCAGAGCTGTTCGGCCGCATCGACGGCTGCTGCAAGGGCCGCGCCGGCTCCATGCATTTTGCCGATGTAAAGACCGGCTGCATGGGCTCCAACGGCATCGTCGGCGAAGGCATGCGCATTGCGCTGGGAACCGCGTTTGCCCAGAAGTACAACAAAACAAACAACATCACCGTGGTGTTCTTCGGCGAAGGCGCCACCGGCACCGGCGCGTTCCATGAGTCCTTCAATATGGCCGCAACCCTGAAACTGCCGCTGGTGTTTGTCTGCAACATCAACCTGTACGCTCAGATGACCCCCAAGTCGGTCCATATCGCCGTTGAGGATGTCGCGGTGCGCGCTGCCGGCTACGGAGCGCCCGGCGTGACCATCGACGGCAATGACGTTGAAAAAGTCTATGAAGAGTTCGCCAAGGCCGCCAAGCACGCCCGCGCCGGCAAGGGCCCGTACCTGCTGGAGTGCAAGACCTACCGCCATCACGGCCACTTCGAGGGAGATCCCTGCAATTACCGTCCCGAGGGCGAACTTGAAGAGTGGATGAAAAAAGACCCGATCGTGCTGTATGAAAAGAAGCTGAAAAAAGAGGCCGTGCTCACTGACAAGGAAATGCAGGCCATCAAGGACACAGCCAGGAAGGAAGTCATTGACGCGGTGGCGTTTGCCCGCGCCAGCGCCATGCCCGAAGTCGAGGAGCTGTACAAGGACATTCTGGCGTAGGTAATGGAAGCACTTCCTGCTATGCCGTACATGAGCTTGAATTCACTTATTTACTGGAGGATTAAATAGATGGCTGAAATGAAAAAAATCAATGTGCAATGGGCGATTAATCATGCAATCGCGGAAGAAATGCGCAGGGATCCAAGCGTATTCATTATCGGTGAGGATGTCGGCGGTCCCGGCGGCCCCTTCGGCGTCACCCGCGGCATCAAGGCTGAATTCGGGCCTGAGCGCGCGGTCGATACGCCGATTTCTGAAGGCGCTATCGTGGGCCTGTGCTGCGGCGCCGCGGCTGCCGGCCTGCGCCCGGTTGCTGAAATCATGTTCATGAACTTTATTACCCTTGCGGTTGAAGAGTTTTACAACCAGGGGTCGAAGATGCGCTGGATGTTCGGCGGCCAGGTCAAGCAGCCCTTCGTGGTGCGCGCCATGACCGCAGGCGGATTCGGCGCCGGCCCGCATCATTCATCGTCGCTTGAGGGCTGGTTCGCCAGCATGCCGGGCATGAAAGTTGTCATGCCTTCCAATGCCTACACTGCCAAGGGACTGATGAAGTCCGCGATCCGTGACGACAACCCGGTCCTGTATGTCGAGCCGCTTTCATCCTACACGATCAAGCAGGACATTCCGGTTGATGAATACCTGGTGCCGATCGGCAAGGCCGAAGTGGTAACCCAGGGCAGCGATGTCACGATCGTAAGCGTCGGCCGCATGCGCCTCGAGGCTGAAAAGGCCGTTGCCAAGCTGAAGGCCGACGGCATCAATGCCGAGCTGCTTGATCTGCTTACCGTGAATCCGCTGCCCATGGAAGATATCTACGCATCGGTGAAGAAGACCAACCGCCTTGTCATCATTCATGAGGCCAAGGAAGTCATGGGCATCGGCGCCGAGATCGCCGCATCGGTCCAGGAAAAGCTGTTCGACTGGCTCGACGCGCCGGTTGCGCGCTGCGCGGCACCGTTTACGCACATCGCTTTCCAGCCGCTGCTCGAAAAGCACTACCTGCCCAATGCCGACAAGCTGGTGGCCAAGGTAAAAGGCCTGATGGGTTGATGATGCGCGGCCTGCCGCAGCGGTACGTACGCGGCAGGCCCGGCTTATATGTCGTGAAGAATGCCAACAGGTATTGAGTATTTTTTTAGAAATGGAGAGTAAAGAATGGCTACCAATGTAACCATGCCCAAGCTGGGACTTACCATGGAAACCGGTAAGATCGTGGAATGGAAAGTTGCCCAGGGCGGCGAAGTGCAGCAGGGTGCGATCCTGCTGGTTGTCGAAACCGAAAAAATCACCTATGAAGTTGAAGCACCCGCCTCGGGCCTGCTGAATATCATCGTCAAGGCCGAGGAAGAGGTCCCGGTTGCCGCGCTGATCGCGCAGATCGCAGCCGACAAGGCCGAGCTTGACAGCCTGGCGGCAGGCGGAGGCGCTCCTGCAGCCGCTGCACCTGCGTCCGCTGCACCGGCACCCGCCGCGGCCGCTGCGCCGGCCCAGGCCGCAGCGCCTGCAGCCGCTCAGGCTCCCGCGCGCGCCCCGGGCGAACGCGTCAAGGCTTCGCCGCTTGCAAAGAAACTGGCGGAAGAAGCCGATATTGACATCAGCCTGATCGTCGGCACCGGCCCTGACGGCCGCATCGTGAAAGAGGATGTCGAGAACTATCTGGCATCCAACAAGGTGCGCATCAGCCCGGTCGCCAAAAAAATGGCCGATGCCGCAGGGCTCGACCTTGCCGCCATCAAAGGCAGCGGCGTCAACGGCAAGATTATGAAGGAAGACGTCGAGAAAGCCATCGCCGCGGCCAAGCAGGCCCCCGCTGCCGCGGCTGCCCCTGAGAAGAAGGCTGCCGAGGCACCCGCAATGGCCTCAGGCGACCGCATGGAGAAGCTTACCAGCATGCGCAAGGTTATCGCGCGCAAGATGCTGCAAAGCTGCAACGAGGCCGCCATGGCCTACATGACCTATGAAATCGACGCCACCGCCATCCAGGATTTCCGTGAAAAAATTCTGAAGAGCGCCGAGAAAAAACACGGCGTGCGCGTGACCATAACCGATTTCATGCTCAAGCTGACCGCCATGGCTCTGCGCCAGCACCCGGTCATCAACACGCGCTGGGTCGAAGGGCAGGGCATCCTCTTTCTTGACGAGATCAACGTCGGCATGGCCATGGCAATCAAGACCGGTCTTGTCGTTCCGGTCATTAAGGCCACCGACAAGAAAACCATTATCGAGATCGCCAAGGACCGCACCGCCCTGATCGATAAGGGACGCGGCGGCAAGCTGGGGCCGAATGAAATGACCGGCGGCACCTTCACGGTATCGGCGATGGGCATGTTCGGCACCGATGTGTTCACGGCTATCATCAACCAGCCTGAAAACGCGATCCTGGGCGTCGGAACCATCAAGGACAAGCCGGTCGTCGTCAAGGGGCAGATCGTGATCCGGCCGATGATGAATCTGTCGCTGACCTACGATCACCGCACGATCGACGGCGCCGACGCCGGCCGGTTCATGCAGACACTGAAGGAGTACATGGAAGACCCGATGATGACGCTGGCGTAACGCTCGGCGAAGAGTTGCAACGAGATCGATTGAACTATAAAGGAGCGCATAGATGGCAACAAATGTAACGATGCCCAAACTCGGGCTGACAATGGAAACCGGTAAAATCGTCGAATGGAAAGCCGCCGAGGGCGGGGAAGTAAAACAGGGTTCGATTCTGCTGGTTGTCGAGACTGAAAAAATCACCTATGAGGTCGAAGCGCCCGCTTCCGGATTGCTGCACATTATTGTGAAGGCCGAGGAAGAGGTTCCGGTTGCTGCGCTGATCGCCCAGATCGCAGCCGACAAGGCCGAGCTTGACAGCCTGGCAGGCGGCGGCGCACCGGCGGCTGCCGCATCAGCCCCCGCGGCCGCTGCCCCGGCGCCCGCAGCAGGTGCCCCCGCAGCTCCGGCAGCACCTGCTGCCGCAGCCGGCGATACCCATGTCGTCGTAATCGGCGGCGGACCGGGCGGCTATCCGGCTGCCATCCGCGTTGCGCAGCTTGGCGGCAAGGTAACGATCATTGAAAAGGACGAGTTCGGCGGCACCTGCCTGAATCGCGGCTGTATCCCCACCAAGGCCCTGCTGCAGTCCTCCGGCATGTACAAGCACGCCAAGGAGGCCAAGACCTTCGGCATCACCATCGGCGATGTGAAGGTTGATTTTGCCGCTGTGATGGCCCGCAAGAATACGGTTGTCAAGCAGCTGGTCGGAGGCCTGGGCGGCATCCTGAAAAGCCATGGCATGAAGATCATCAAGGGCACCGGCCAGATTGCGGGCGCAGGCCTTGTGAAGGTCGTTGAAACCGGTGAAGAGATCAAGTGCGACAAGATCATCATTGCAACCGGCTCCGTGCCATCGCGCGTGCCGATCGACGGCATTGACCACTGCATTACTTCCAACGAGGCCCTGAACCTCGAAAAGCTGCCTGCCAGCATGCTCATTATCGGCGGCGGCGTGATCGGCATGGAATTTGCGCAGATCATGAACCAGATGGACGTGGCCGTGACGGTTGTAGAAATGCTGCCGCAGATCCTGCCCACGGAGGACCCGGAAGTTGCCAAGACCTTCAGCGCCATGTGCCAGAAGGCCGGCATCGAGATTTATA
>CAIRTM010000130.1 GCA_903881505.1 uncultured delta proteobacterium
ATACACATATCAACGCCATGGGCGTACCGCACATTCAGTCAAGATATTATATTGACAAATTCCCATAGAAATATTAATGTTAGTGATTCATTCCGCAGTCTTTCGGATATATGCGGTTTGATGTATAACGATTTTGAGCAGGTGGTGCTGCCCCGATACGGCCAGATTAAACTCCTGAAGGAAGATCTGATTGCCGCGGGTGCTGCCGGTGCGCTGCTGAGCGGAAGCGGTTCATCCGTGTTCGGCGTTTTTGAGAATCGCCAGGCATGCGAGGAGGCCCGGGAAACGATGGCGGGCGTTGAATCGTACCGTGTATTTACGGCGCACAGCCTTTAAAAGGGCACACTCAAACTGATCCCTGCTGCTTTTGGGAGCGGGGCGAACGCTGAACCCGTGCAGGAGCACGCTGATGAATGGCATGAAGATATTTTCAGGCAACTCCAATCTGCCGCTTGCGCGTTCGATATGTTCGTATTTTGACCTGCCGCTGGGACAGGCCAAGGTAAGCACGTTCAGTGACGGCGAAATTCAGCTTGAGATCCAGGAAAACGTGCGCGGTGTGGATGTGTTCGTCGTGCAGTCGACGTGCACCCCCGGCAATCAGCACATGATGGAACTCCTCATCATGATCGATGCCTTCAAACGGGCCTCGGCCGAGCGCATTACAGCGGTCATGCCCTATTACGGATATGCCCGCCAGGACCGCAAGGTCGCCCCGCGCGCCCCTATTTCCGCAAAGCTGATCGCCGATCTGCTGACCACGGCGGGAGCGGACCGCGTGCTGACCATCGATCTGCACGCAGGCCAGATCCAGGGGTTTTTCAACATACCGGTTGACAACCTGTTTGCCGCCCCTGTGTTTGTATCGTATTTCAAGGAGAAATACCGCGGCGGAGACCTGGTGATCGTATCTCCGGATGCGGGTGGCGTTGAGCGCGCGCGCTCGTATGCAAAATTGATCGGCGCCTCGCTGGCCATCATCGACAAACGCCGGCTGCGCCCGAATGAGGCCGAGATCATGAATATCATCGGCGACATAGAGGGTAAAAACGCCCTGATTGTCGATGACATGGTCGATACCGCCGGCACCCTGACCAACGCGGCCAGCGCGCTCAGCGCTCGCGGGGCCAAGTCGGTCGCGGCGTGCTGCACCCACGCGGTTTTTTCTGGGAAGGCCGTTGAACGCATTAGCAGCTCGTGTCTTGAGGAAATGATCATTACCGATACCATCCCGCTGAGCGACGAGGGCCGCAAACTCGATAAAATCAAGGTACTGTCGATCGCCGAGCTGTTCGCCGAGGCTATTGAGCGCATAAATAATAACGATTCGGTCAGTTCGCTGTTTCACATATAAAACACAGGCGCACAGGGCGCAGGCCACCATTCAAGACCCAAGGAGACATCATGAGCGCAATAATCACGATTCATGCGACCAAACGCGACCAATGCGGCAAGGGGCATGCCCGCACGCTGCGACGGGCCGATAAAATTCCGGCCGTGGTATACGGGCACGGGTATGCGCCGGTCAGCATCACGGTTGACGGTACCCTGCTGAATAAAATGTTCAAGCCCGGCAGTGAAAATGACACTGAGTACCAGCTTTTCGACCTGAGCATTGAGGGCGATGCCGCCAAGGCTGCCAGAAAGGTCATGATCAGGGAGATCCAGCGGCATCCCCTGCAGGAGTATATAGAACACATTGACTTTTTCGCGGTTAAAATGGATGAGGCGGTGCATGCGCCGGTGCACATCAGGCTGCACGGAAAGCCTGAAGGCGTCAAGCTGGGCGGAATTCTGCGCCATATACTTCGCGAAATCGAGGTCAAGAGCCTGCCCGCTGACATACCGTCGCACATCGACCTTGAGATCGGACATATGCAGATCGGTGATTCAATTCATGTCAGCGACCTGCAGCTCCCTGAAAATGTTGAACTGCTCACCGACCCTGCCGCTGCGGTTGTCAATATCATGGCCCCGGCGGCTGTCAAGGAAGAGGCTGAGGCCGAGGCACCCGCCGCGGCAGCTGAGCCTGCTCCGGCTGCCACGTAAGATACCACGGGAACGGGTGCGGGGTGAGACTGATTGTCGGCTTGGGTAATCCGGGCCCGGAGTACAGCACAACGCGGCACAATATCGGATTCCTTGCCGTCGATCAGCTCGCCGAAGAACACGCCATCCCCTTGTGCAGAAGCGGTTTTCAGGCCGTATACGGCATCGGGTTTGTGGCGGCCTTGGAAACCATTATCGCAAAGCCGCTGACGTACATGAACCGCAGCGGCGAGGCAGTCGCGGCACTGGCGGCATATTATAACATTTCCCCTGCGCATATCACCGTTATCCACGACGATATGGACATAGCGTTTGGACAGCTGAGAATCAAACTTCGAGGCGGCAGCGCCGGTCACCGTGGCATCCAGTCAATTGCACATCATACAGGCCAGTCAGGTTTTACGCGCATTCGAGTCGGAATCGGCAAGCCTCCGTCGTCGACCGCTCACGTCGAGTATGTTTTACGGAATTTTTCTGATGGCGAAACAGCCTGCCTGCAGGAAGTGATCCGCAAAACCAATCATTGTATTGCTCTTCTGTTCACCGACGGGCCTCATGCAGCCATGAACATTTTCCACCGACCGGGCGCATAAATAGTCGGGAACATGTCTGTAAAGCTGAGGGCATGCAGCGCGCGTCGGCTCCATCTCTAGCGGACATGTACCGGGATGTACCGATGTGTGGGGGGGCGGTGTTTTCACGAGGGCCGGGTTATTGAATCTTTAACAGGCGATGTGTGCCTGCGGCGGGCTCCACGGGAAAGAGGACTGTCGGGAGGGCAATGAGAGGGCAAGAACGCTCCCGTCAGTCTGGCAGAACCTCTGCCGGTTTTAGATGAGAGCAAGGCATGCCGGTTGTGCTGTATGGATGCACGATGTCAATATATAGGGTCCAAAAAAGTATTGACATACGAATAGGCCGTATTTTATAATTTCGTATAAAAATAGTTTTCAGGCGAAGGGGTTACTGCCCGATACTGTAGAGTATGCGACACAAACAGTAGAATAATATCCCGAAATAAAAAGACCACGCATGATTGACAGCCGTTTTGATTACAGCCGTGCAAAGGCCTATATCCGATCAGGCCAGCGTTCCGACCTGATCGCTGATACCGGCTTTCTGTGCAGCAGGCTCAAAGCCCGGGTCTGGCTGATGCTTGTGCCTTCGCTGGTTATGAGCCTTATGCTGAGCGTGGTCGCGGGACGAATGCTGTCAAGCGATCCCATGCACGCCGAGGTGCTTCTTCCCGGAACGCTCGAAAAAATTGTAGCCGACTGCGCCGTGCTGACTTCGGCTGTTCCTGCTGACGGCTCAGCCGGTTTGGCTTCCGGTGCGCCGTATGCCGAGCAGGATGGCATGGACCGGCAGGCGGTGCAGGAACAGTGCGACCCGAAAGTGCTGACCCGGGACGTTGTCGTCAAACACGGCGACACGCTGATGGATCTGCTGGTCCGCGAGGGCCTTGCACGTGACGAAGCCCACGGTGTTGTCGGCGCCCTGAAGCGGGTGTTCAATCCGCGAAGGCTGAATAAAGACCACTGCCTGACGATCACCTATGAGTCACCGCAGGAAGCATCTCCCGCGTTTAAATCCCTCAATATTAAGCTTGACCCCGCGCGCGAGGTCACGGTTGACCGCAGCGGCACCGATGGCTTCACGGCGAATGAAATTGTCCGCGAATGTGAATCCCGCACGATGTGTGCCGAGTTCCGGATCGATTCCAGCCTGTACGAGTCGGCTGCCGCCAATGGCGTTCCCTTTGAAATGCTGCTGCCGGTCGTCAATGCTTACGCCTACGATGTTGACTTCCAGCGCGACCTTCAGCCCGGAGATACATTTGAAATCATGTATGACATGAAGGTTGACGGCGACGGCAAGGTCTTCAGCAAGGGCACGGTTTCCTATGCCGCCCTGACGACGGGGGGGCGGCGTCTTGCCCTGTATCAGTACCGCGACAAGGGAGGCGATATCGACTATTTTGACGCCCAGGGACGCAGCCTGAAAAAGAACCTGATGATAACGCCGATTGAAGGCGCCCGCATCTCTTCGGGCTTCGGCCGTCGGCGGCACCCGATACTCGGATACAGCCGCATGCACAAGGGCCTTGATTTCTCCGCTTCATCCGGAACCCCGATCATGGCTTCCGGCGAAGGTGTGATTGAATCAGCCGCATACAGGAGCGACTACGGCAATGTCGTCCGGTTGCGCCATTCCGGCAATTACAGCACGCTCTATGCACATATGCGCCGTTTTGCCCAGGGTGTACGTCCCGGTGTGCGCGTCAGGCAGGGCCAAGTCATCGGCTATGTCGGTTCGACCGGCCTGTCGACCGGGCCGCATCTGCATTACGAAGTACTGCATCACGGACGCAATCTTAATCCCGCCGGCATTAAAAGCCAGCCGAACCGTGTGCTGCAGGGCAGTGAACTCAATCGTTTCATTACCGCAAAGGCTGAGCTGGAGACCCGGTTCGCAGCCCTTAAAAAGCCCGCCGTTTTTGCCGAAATCCCAACGCCTGAAGCCTGAAGCAACCGATTTTTGTAACGTATTCTTACGCCTGCCTGCAAGCGTATCCCGGCATTGCCTCGTACGCCCGCCAGTCCTCAGGCATCTCATGCAGTCGTAAAAAGTTCCCGCCTGCCGCCTCGAACGAAAAGAAATGCCGTATGCCGGAAGGGGCTGCCATGGCGGTTGCGGACTCGCCGGTATTTAGCCGTATAATTTTTTTTAAAAAATGGTATTTTCTTGACTTATGTCAATGCGATATCTATCCCGCGCAGGCTATACTTGATTCAGAAAGCAGGATGGTGTATGGGTTGGCCATCACTAAACATGAACAAGAGGAGGAACAACCATGGCTGAAAAAATGTTTTGTTACCAGTGTGAACAGACGGCAAAAGGCCAGGGCTGCAGCGTCAGCGGCGTGTGCGGGAAAAACCCGGACGTGGCAGCGCTTCAGGATCTGCTGGTATACGCCCTGCGTGGCCTTGCGCTTTACGCGGTCGAGGGCGGCAAAAAAGGCATTCAGATTGACGGGCTCGGAGCGTTTACGGCCGAGGCTCTTTTCAGCACGCTGACCAACGTGAATTTTGACCCCGATCGATTCCCCGCGCTTATCAACCGGGCGGTCGCATACCGAGAGGAACTCAAGAAAAAAACCGGCGCCGCATTCGCCGACGATGCGGCAACATTCAAGCCCGCAGGCGATATCGCGGGTCTTGTCGCGCAGGCGGCCGCCGCCGGCCTGAAGGCTGATACCTCGATTAACCCTGATTTGCTGTCCCTGCAGCACATCGTTTTGTTCGGCATCAAGGGCGTTGCCGCCTATGCGGACCACGCCCGTATTCTGGGCCAGGAGGATCAGAAGGTGTACGACTTTATTTATGAGGCCCTGGCTGCCCCGTTCAACAAGAGCCTTACAGCTGATGACTGGGTTCAGTATGCCCTGAAAACCGGCGAGGTGAACCTGCGGGTTATGGAGCTGCTTGATGCCGGCAATACAGGCGCCTATGGACACCCGGTTCCGACCAGCGTGCCCCTGGGGCACAAAAAGGGCAAAGCCATTCTTGTATCAGGGCACGATCTTAAAGATCTTGAATCCCTGCTCAAGCAGACCGATGGTACCGGCATCAACGTCTATACGCACGGCGAGATGCTGCCCTGCCATGGGTATCCGGGCCTTAAGAAATACGGTCATCTGTACGGTCATTACGGTACCGCCTGGCAGAATCAGGCCAGGGAATTCGCCGCGTTTCCGGGCGCAATCCTGATGACCACCAACTGTATTCAGAAGCCTGCGGATGCCTACAAGGGCAATATTTTTACGACCGGCCTTGTGGGTTTTCCGGGCGTTGCCCATGTGAAGAACGGCGATTTCGCCGCCGTGATACAGAAGGCCCGGGAACTGCCGGGCTTCACCGACGACGCGCAGGGAAAGTCCGTCATGGTCGGTTTTGCACGGAATGCGGTTCTGGGCGTTGCGGGCCAGGTGATTGAAGCGGTCAAGGGCAAGGCAATCCGGCACTTCTTCCTGGTCGCCGGCTGCGACGGCGCCAAGCCGGGCCGCAATTACTACACCGAGATTGTCGAGAAAATCCCCAAAGACTGCGTGGTGCTCACGCTGGCCTGCGGCAAGTTCCGCTTCTTTGACAAAGACCTCGGCGATATCGGCGGCATACCTCGCCTGCTCGACATCGGGCAGTGCAATGACGCGTATTCCGCTGTACAGATAGCGGTTGCTCTGGCCGGCGCGTTCAATTGCGGGGTTAATGATCTGCCCCTGTCGCTGATTCTGTCATGGTATGAGCAGAAGGCCGTGGCTATTCTACTGACGCTGCTGCACCTGGGCATCAAGGATATCCGGCTCGGTCCGTCGCTGCCGGCCTTTATTACGCCCAATATTCTGGGCGTGCTCGTGAAAACGTTCGATATCAAGCCGATCTCAACCCCGGATGAGGATTTAAAGGCGATTCTGGGATGATGTAAACAAGGGTGCACGCTCAGGTGCTTCGTGCGGGGCACCTGAGCGCGGCAGCCGGGAGGCACGCATGAAATGCCCCGGACAGGATACGCAGAACTGGAAGCCCGGCGATATCTTTGAAGTGCCGTGCGCTCAGTGCGGCAGGATCGTAGAATTTTTCAAGGATGACACATCCCGGAAATGCAAGGGCTGCGGCGCGCGGGTTTTGAACCCGAAGCTTGACTTCGGCTGCGCAGCCTATTGCGCGTATGCTGATCAGTGCCTGCGTGAGCTGCCGCCCGAGATGCTCGTGCAGCGTACCAGCCTGTTCAAGGACCGCGTAGCGTGCGAGATGCGGCGCTATTTCGGCACGGACGTGAAGAGAATACGGCACGCCGAGCGCGTTGCGCAGGTGGCCGGGCTGATCCTCGATCAGGAGGCGGCTGACTGTGCGGTTGTGATTGCGGCTGCGTATCTGCACGATATCGGCATCCGGGAAGCTGAAAAGCGCTATCAAAGCTCGGAGGCCCGCTATCAGGAGGAACTGGGCCCGCACATTGCCCGCGCACTGCTTGAAAGCCTTAAGGCTGACGCGAAGCTTATCGATGAGGTGTGCGATATCATCGGCCACCATCACCATCCGCGAACGCAGGAAACTCTAAATTTCAAGGTGCTCTATGATGCTGATTGTATCGTCAATCTTGAAGAGTCGGGGGGCGATAAACCGCGCGACACTGACAGGCTTGCGCAGGTAAGCGGTAGAAATCTATTAACTGAAACGGGCAAGGCCCTGGCACGGGAAAGATTGAGTCTGCCGGTATGAGCCGCAGCTTATTATTCAAACGTTGGAGAATGGCGGTATGAAGTCAAAACGCAAAATAATACAGATAGATGAGGGCCTGTGCGATGGCTGCGGCCAGTGTGCGATTGCCTGCGCGGAAGCTGCCATTGAGATTATTGACGGAAAAGCCCGTGTGGTTGCTGACCGCTACTGTGACGGTCTCGGGGCCTGCATAGGCGAGTGCCCGCAGGGGGCCCTGAAAATTGTTGAGCGCGAAGCCGAAGAGTTTGACGAGCAGGCCGTGCGCGCACGCGTCAGGCAACAGCAGCAGTGGCAGGAGGCTGAAAAACTCAGCCGGCAGTGCCCGTCGGCGCGCATTCGGCAGTTTGCCCCCCGGCCGCAGGCCGCGGCTTCTCCGGCGGGTCCGTTACGTTCAGAGTTGTCGACATGGCCTGTTCAACTGCGCCTTGTGTCCCCGGATGCTCCGTTTCTGCAGGGCGCCGACCTGCTGGTGGCTGCCGATTGCACGGCGTTTGCCTATCCCGATGTGCACCGCAATTTTTTTAAGGGCCGCGTGGTGCTGTGCGGGTGCCCGAAGCTGGATGATCAGGCCGGATACGTTCAGAAGTTCACTGAGATTTTTAAGCGCAACAGGCTTGCAAGCATAACCGTGCTTGTCATGGAGGTACCCTGTTGCGGCGGCATGCCCATGATTATTAAAAAAGCGATGTATGCTGCCGGAACGAAGGTTTCCATGGAAACCGTTACCATAGGGATTGAAGGCGGCCTTGTTAAACGCGACAACAGCGCCGCTTAGAACGCTGACATTTAAAAAAACGGACGTCGTTATGAACTGGGACGCTGAGGCTGAAAAGATCATTGAAGAAATCCCCCTTCCGCCCATCATGGGGCGCTTTGCGCGTATGGACGCCGAGCGTCGGGCCCTGCAGAGAGGACTTGATACGGTCAGCCCAGCCATCGCAAAGGCGGTCGAGAAAGGTTACGAGCACGTGTTCGGCAAAGAGGCGACCGAGATCGTGCGCCGGATGTGCCTGGGTGAAGACGTTGAATTGCCGGATGAATTTTTTGAAGACGATGACGATGAGCTGTTTAAAATAGAAATCTGCCCGGCAAAATTCGGCGCCTGCACTGACGGCAAGCGCCGCATGATACAGGACATTGTCGCGCCGGTCAGGGCGCTGCTTAAAAAACTCGGCACTACGGACATCATCCTGCGCAGGGCGCTCACGCCGCTTATGTCCCACCATGTGCTGCGCGTGGCCGTTATCGGGTGCCCAAACTGCTGCATGTCCCCCTATTTCGCCGACATCGGCATCATCTGTGCCTTCAGGCCGGGCCTCAGGGAAGGCTGCGTGCAGTGCGGTCTGTGCGTCAAGACATGCGCCGAGGAGGCACTATGCCTTGAGGATGGCGTACCCTTGATAGATCATGAACGCTGCATCGACTGCGGCGCCTGCGTTGAGGTGTGCCCGAAGGACGCGATTTGCATCGAACAAAAGGGGTATAAGGTCGTGGCCGGAGGAACCGGATCACGCCATCCGAGGATCGCGTCCACGGTTACGCCGTTTACCGATCTTGGGGGCGTGCTCAGGATCGTCGAAAAAATTGTGCTGGCGTACCGCGACTATCCGCAGGGTAACAAGGAAATTTCATTCCACGGGATGGTCGAACGCGCGGGGACGCAGAACCTGGCGTAACGGGCATTGGGTTGCGCACCCTGCTGCGGAGCGCATGCTGATGCTTACTGCCCTGGCGGTACGTGCCGGTGCTGACTGTACAACGAGTGTACCAGGAGGGATGCCATGGCTTTTAAAATCAACGACAGGATAACCTGGGTCGGCAAGATTGACTGGGAGCTGCGAAAATTTCACGGTGAGGAATATTCCACCCATCGCGGCTCAACCTATAATTCGTACCTTGTGCGCGATCAGAAAACCGTCCTGATCGACACCGTATGGCTGAAATTCAGCCGGGAATTTGTAGATAACCTCAGGCAGGTCGTTCCGCTTGAGAAGATCGACTGTGTTGTCGCTAACCATGCCGAACCTGATCACAGCGGGGCCTTGCCTGAGCTGATGCGCGAGATACCCGACACGCCGGTTTACTGCACGGCCAACGGGCTGAAATCGTTTAAAGGCTATTATCACAAGGACTGGGATTTCAGGATCGTGAAAACCGGCGACACGCTTGACCTGGGTTCCCGCAAGCTCGTATTCGTGGAAGCGCCCATGCTGCACTGGCCTGATTCCATGTTCTGCTACCTGACCGGAGACAACGTGCTGTTCAGCAATGACGCCTTCGGACAGCATCTCGCCTCCGAACTCATGTACAATGATCTGGTTGACCAGGCGGAGCTGTTTCAGGAATGCATCAAGTATTACGCCAACATCCTGACCCCGTTCAGCGCGCTGGTCGCTAAAAAGATAATTGATGTTCTGGCGCTGAACCTGCCGGTCGACATGATCTGCCCGAGTCACGGCGTGATCTGGCGTACAGACCCCCTGCAGATCGTGAAAAAATATCAGCAGTGGTCGGATAATTATCAGGAGAACCAGATCAGCATTGTTTATGACACGATGTGGGACAGCACCCGGCGCATGGCTGAGGCGATTGCCGCAGGCATATCAGAGGCTGACCCTTCCGTTGCCGTGAAATTGTATAACATAGCCCGTTCGGATAAGAACAACGTGATAACCGAGATATTCAAGTCCAAGGCCGTTCTTGTCGGTTCCTCCACGATCAATCGGGGCATACTCTATGAAGTGGGCGCTCTGCTCGAAATGATCAAGGGGCTTGGCTTTAAAAATAAGAAGGCGGCAGCATTCGGCTCTTACGGCTGGAGCGGCGAATCGGTGAAGATTATAACCGACAGGCTCAGGCAAAGCGGTTTTGAGATTGTCAATGACGGGATACGTGCACCATGGAAACCGGACAGCCGCAGTATTGAGAACTGCATCGCATTCGGGAAGGCCTTTGCGGCGGCCGCGCGGTAAATTATCGCGAGCATACGGCTCCGGTGCGTTCGCTGCAGCCTTGGAAGGAAAGCATGGAACACATGACAGGCGAAAGCATACCTGGTGCAGGTTCACTACCCGCATTATCAGACAGCGATATTTATGAGGCCATGGAGGAAATACCCGGTTATCTTGATATCACGCCGGAGGATTTCAGGGAAATATACCGCCATGCCTATCAGCATGCGTACCAAAAACATGCCGTCGGGATGAACCTGCGGCAGCCTGAAGCTGTATGCGCTGAGACTGGAGCAGAACCAGCAGCAGTCGGCAGCGCGCCGGCAGGTTCGTTTCTGGAGAGGTACGTTTGTAAAATGCGCGGACCGGACAAAAGCCCTCCCGCGCCGGGGCTGACGGAAGTCTGCTGGTCGTGGCTCGGGGCTTTTCTGGGTATTGCGGCGGTCGCTGCGCTGCATTACAGCCTTGTGGGGCAGGGGGGTGGATTTGTTACGCTTATTGGTTCGTTCGGCGCGTCGGCCGTGCTTATCTATGGGGCTGTCAGAAGCCCGCTCGCACAGCCCAGAAATCTCATCGGCGGACACATGCTGTCGGCGCTCATTGGCGTTGCAGCATACCGGCTTCTGCCGGGCAGTCTCTGGCTTGCCAGCGCCGCGGCTGTTGCAACCGCGATCGCCGTTATGCAGTGCACCAAAACCCTGCATCCCCCCGGAGGGGCGACAGCGTTAATTGCCGTCATCGGTGGTGACAACATTCATGCGCTTGGCTATCTGTATGCCCTGATACCCGTGGTCTTCGGCGCGCTGCTGATGCTTGTTGTCGCGCTTGTCGTCAACAATATTCCACGCACGCGCCAGTATCCGGAGTTCTGGTGGTAGCAGGCGATTACACCTCTGCCGGCCGGACAAAGCACGTCTCGATCGAATGCGCGGGGCGCGCGTGTCCGGTACATTATCTTACATCTACAGGAGGATTCACATGTCCGAGAATTCGGTAAACCTTGCGGAAAGGGTTCTGCGCGCGGCCGCCCTGGTCGACTATCAGGAGGGCGCCGTTGTCAGCCGTGAAATACTCAAGAAAGGCACCGGCACGGCGACCGTTTTCGCCTTTGACGCGGGCCAGGGCCTGAGCGAGCATACGGCGCCGTTTGATGCGCTGGTGCATGTGCTTGACGGCGGGGCCGAGATTACCATAGCGGGAACGGCGCACCGCGTGGGCGCCGGCGAACTTATTATCATGCCCGCAGGCAAGCCGCATGCGCTCAAGGCTGAAACGCGCTTTAAAATGATGCTGATCATGATCCGGTCGTGAATCAGGTATTCCTGACCGCTCGGAATTCCAGCCGGCGCCGCATTTCCTGCTTGTCGAGGTAGGGTTGCAGACGCGCCCGGCAGGCTAGCGCATGTGGGAACAGAACCCGGTGTTCCTGGGCGTATCAGATACAAAAGGAGGCCTTCCTGCATGGAGGGCCTCCTTCGGCTCTGTATGGTATATGCCGCCTTATTGCCAGGCGATCGCGGGATTGAACGTTGTTGCCGGGTTGCCGCCCATGAGATGAAGCAGGGCCGGCACGTAGAAGGCCGTGTCCATGCCGTTCCATTCGGCATCGCCGCCGAGCATGCTCTGGGTAAGGCCGGTCCAGCTCAGGATGTCAAACAGCGGGCCCTGGTTGGTTGCCGGGGCCATGTGATCGGCATCACCACTGATGGCAATCAGTTTTTTCTTGTTGGCGGTGGCGGCGTTGTCCATGAACAGGGAGGCCTGGTAGGCGTCGGCCCAGTCGTCTTCGCTTCCGCCCAGGTACAGCAGGGGAACATTGATCTGGTCGCCGGCAGCTTCATAGTCAATAAGCTCGACCGCGGGCATTTCGATGCCGGCCGGCATGGTGCCGGCTGCCAGGGCCATGGGGTCCACAACCGCATTGGCCAGCACGATGCCTTTGATTTTCGACTTCAGGGTCGGGCTGAGAAGCGGAATATTGTAGCCGATGGCACCGCCGACCGAGTGGCCGTAGATATAGAGGTTCGGGCTCGGTTTTCTGACGACCGGTGTGTACCAGTTATACCAGTAGGGTATGATTGCATTGAGCGCCCAGTTGATGCCCGTGATGGCATTCTGTGTCCATTCGATGTGGCTCGGGCTGTCGCCGCCCAGCAGTGAGAGCACGCCCATGCTTGAGAGGATGGCAAATCCTGCTTCCTGGTACTGCGGGAAGATAACATCATAGCCCCTGTCGGTCAGGTCGATGATCAGCTGGGCGTAAATTTCAAAGTTGACCAGGATCATACCGTGCAGGATGACAACAGTGCCTTTCGGCGTTTTTGTTTTTGTCGAGATGAAGACCTGTGTTTTTTCAGGGTTTTCGAAAAACATGGTGTTGGTGCCTGTCACGTAGTTTACCGCATGCACCTCCGCACCGACCGCGTTGAAGCAGAACATAACCGCAAATGCAATAATACATACTGTCTTTTTCATGGCTCCTCCCTCGAAAAAATAGTTAATCTGCTGAGTCGTCCACCATAGTGCGTCGTATGCTTCCCTCTTTCGCTTGCTGGATCGTATTTATCTTTCGCTCTCCTTTCTTAAGAATGTTTAATTGCACTAAATTACATCATTTTTATCCGTTATTGTGCAGGATAAGCAGTATGCGCCAGGTATTTTTTTGCAATAGATGTTTTTTGTTCCGTATTTTTCGTAATCATAAAATTTCAATTAATGTACTTATTATACTGATTGGTATAATATTGCAAGAAAAAAGTTTACTAGCCGGTCGGTATAATCAATTAGTTCTGGCCTGTATCTCTGACATCGAAACACCTGATGCACGCCGGCAGGTCAGCGAAGATTTTTCTTCGTTTGTTCATTGTTGCATTTCAGTTTTTTTGAGTGCAGTATTATTTCTTTTGCGCCAATGGCAATCCGTAAAAAAAGAATAACATTAACCCGGTCCTGTTGCCGGCATACCCTCTGCGGGAGTTGTCGGCGGTTTTTGGATTGCCGGGACATGCGGGATAAGGTAGAAAAAGCAGTACGCACTCCACGATCAGAATCCTTAAGGGGCGCTGCAGTATATGGCCTGCACCGGCACTGTATTTTTTTTGCGACGAATGCAATATGAGAGGCCGCGCCCGGGCAGGCGGCCGGCAGACCAGCCGGGGCAAAGCGATATTTCCGGCGGGGATCAGATTGTGTGCTGCTGCTGCGGCCGGATTATAACATCGTCCGGCCAGCGCATTGAAGTCAACGGCTCGCACGAACATACCTTCGCGAACCCTGAAGGCATCGTGTTCCATATCGCCTGTTTTGCCCGCGTTCAGGGCTGCCTGTTCGCGGGAGAGCCGACCGGGGATTGGACCTGGTTCCGGGGCTACCTGTGGAGCGTCGCCTACTGCGCCGGGTGCGGGTCGCACCTTGGCTGGAGCTACAGCTCGGGCGATGGTGTTTTTTACGGGCTGGTTCTGCGCAGCATCAGCATCGTCACATAGCATTCCACGGTTGACCACTCCCCGCCTGTTAAAATAGTATCGCTGTGCAGGGCAGGTTTTTTGCATTGTCCGCCCGGGAGGGTTGTGATAGAGCTGTACATCTCGAACGAACGCGGCGGGGCTGGATACCTGTGATACGGGTTTGGATCTATGAACATATTTAAAAGAGCAGGTTGCGCCGTGCTGCTGATCGCGCTGGCTGCCGGTGCGGCGGTTGTCGTTTCAGCGCGCCTGTGCATGACCCCTGGGAACGTCATGAGCTCCATGCAGGACGCGCTGGAACTGCAGCTTGGCGCGCGCATGACTTGCGGAGCGCTCGATGTGCGCCCGCTGTCGGGTTGTGTGCTCAGGGATGTGCAATTGTTTGAAACACGCACTGACAGCGCGGAGCCGTTCCTGCGCTGCAAAGAGGTGCGGCTCACGCACAGCCTGCTGCCGCTGCTTCTGAAAAAACTCCTGATACGCGATATCGCCGTTGTTGATCCTGTTATGACGTTCACGGTTCGGCAGCGCCGATTTTCCTCGCGAACGGATGGAACTCCGCCCCTGCAGGTGAGCCTTATGCCGCGCTCCCTGCATGTGAGCGGCGGCCGTGTGCTGTTTGATGCCCCGTATGGTCCGATGGGGCTTGAAGATATCGAGTGCGACGCGCAGGGCATATCTTTTTTGCATTCCGCGCCGGTTACTCTTGCCGCCCGGATCATCGGCGACCCCCGAGCTGAGGTGAGCGGCAGCGGCAGGTATGCGCTTGCCCGCCGGTCGCTGACGCTTGAAATTGTCTGCAGGGGAGCTTCCCTTGCATACTTCAAGGAACATTTAAGTTCCGCAGGCATCCCGCTGGTTTCCGGCCTTGTTTCTATCCAGACGGCCATTGAAGCAAAGGGAGATACGATCGGGCTGCAGCTCGCGTGCGGGCTGCGTGACGGCGGCCTGGCCACGTCTGCATCGGCGGATGCGCAGGAGGAATTTCTTGCGATGGAGGGTTTGCATGCTGAAGCTCAGTTCAATGCCTCCTGGGACATGCGCACAGGAACGTGTGAAATTACAGGTATTTCCGGCAAACTCCTCTCAGCTCCCTTCAGAGGCAGGGTAGCGCTGCGCAGCACTCCTGCCGGCACCCGGATCAGAGGCATGCTGGATGTCCCTGAAATGCGCGCGGATGAGTTTTTCGCGCATTGTACGCGCCTGCCGGCTTTTATCCCGACGGGCCTTCGCCTTGAGGGAACACTGGGCGTGCGCATGGAAATTGATGGCATGCCAGGCGCCTTCGATCTGTTTCCGTCCCTGCTGCTGCAGTTTCATGACACCAGGGTGTGCTATCCCGCGCTTGCCCGTCTGCAGCCCAGCCTGAACGGAACCGTCACGCTTGATGCCGACCGCATGTCAAGCGACGCCCTGAAAATAGGAACCGATGACCTGTGGATTTCGCTGGCAGGCGATGTGAGCGGATACCGCACGCAGGCCCCGCGCGCTGATTTGCGAGTCGTTTCGTCCTGCATGAACCTGCCCGGACTGTTTACCCCGGATGAGGATGCCGGCACAGAGCCGATCGGTCCCCTGGATTTTGGTGCGCTGCAATTACAGGGGCCTGTTGACCTGGGAACGGTCTATTTCCTCGGCATGAAGCTGGGCGGCGTGCAGGGGAGTTACCGCTTTGAGCGCAATGTGTTCGAGATCCGTGATCTGCGCGGCACGGTTGAAGACGGTCGCTTTACCGCCGGTCTGAGTGTTGATTTGGGCGTGCAGGGCCTGGCCTACAGCGCCCGGGTCGATGTTGACGCCGTACCGCTCAGCGAGGCCCTGCAGCTGGTGCCCGGCGATGCGAAGCAGCACATCAGCGGCGCTCTTTATGCTTCATTGAAATTCGCCGGCACAGGCAGCGACCATGCGGACTGCATGCGCAACCTGACGGCGCGAGGCGATCTCCGCCTTGGTAATGCTGCCGTAAACCTGGCCGGGATGTTGCCGCAGCTGGCAGACGCAGTTAAAAACCCGATGCTGGAACGCGTCAGCTTTGACAGCGCCGGTCTGCAGCTTGACCTGCGCAAGGGGACCGTGCGGGTGTCGGGTGCCTTCACAGGTCCGGATATCTGCCTGTACCCGGAGGGCAGTATCGGACTTGACGGCAGCCTTGACCTTGATGTGCCTCTGTATATATCACCTGTGCTGCTGACCGGCAGCGAAGACCTGCCGGCCTGCCTGCCGCGCGAGAAGGGTCTGGCCCTTGTGCCGATTGATGTTCTGGGAACCTTCACCGAACCTCGGTTCGAGATAAGCCGCGAAACACTCGGCTGTATCATCGGCGAGGCGCTCAGCAGCATTGCTCGTGAATCACTTTCTGCGGCCGTGGAGGCTCAGCCCGGGGGCTGAAACCGTCATGGGCGGCTGCACCACCGCATTCATGCCCGTTTTTCTTTTACATTCTCCTTCCCTTGGTCAAGACATGCTTTATATATGGTTTTTCAGAGTAGAGGCGTTTTTTAACCTGCCTTTGTTATAAACCATATTTTACGAAGGCTATCTTTTAATAAATCTATAAATACCAGTTTTTGGCAGGTATTAGTAAGGTGTTTTTCAGGTATTGCCTTTCGATGCTCATTTCGGTTATATTTCAAAAATATTTAAAACCTGATGTTTTTGTGCTGTGTGTCCTGCGGTCAGGGGGGATGAAGAGAGATGCTTTGTGCTCATCCTTGACAAAGCCGATTCATCCATAACTGTTTGTACATCCGGAGAGAAACGTCCGGCACTGTAGAAAGGGGGTAAGCTGAAGCCCTCCGTGTGTACTTCAGGAAAAAGGGGGTTCATCGATCACCATTTTACGACAGGAGAAAGAGCAATGAAAAGAAGTCTTTTAGCGCTTATTGTTTCACTTGCTTTTATCATAACGGGCTCAATGGCCTTTGCTTCGGCTCCGCCGCCAAAACCGCCGGCAGCGCCCACGACGGGCTTTGGATCGCCCCAGAATTATATCTGCAACAGCCTCTACAATGGCGCCCCGATTGATCATAACAATTGCATAGATTTCGGCAATACGGATGCGGGTGAGCGCTGCTGGGTCTATATCCCATCGGTGCTGAAAAACGGAACAACGGCGCCTGTCGTCATTTACCTGCATGGCATGTTCGCCCTGGTTCCCCCGATTTACGGCCCTCAGATCGAACACCTGGTGCGTCAGGGCTATATCGTCATTTTCCCCGAGTACAACAAGGGCGGCTTCGACGGCATGTTCAACGACAGCAATCAGTACGAGCAGCTTGCCCGTGCTGTCAACGCGGTTGACCAGGCGCTGGCGCTTCCGGATGTCGCCGCGCGCGCGGAACTGAATAATATCTTCCTTGCCTCCCACTCCAACGGCGGCAACCTGAGCATGGGCTGGATCGCCAACGGCGGCGTGCCCGTTAAGGCCATGATCATGCAGCATCCCTGCATTTCCAACGAAGCGATTCCTGCGTTTGTGCGCACTCTGTTCCTGGGCGATATGATTGAGATAGACGCCGCAGCCCACGGCCCGGCCATCACCTGCCCGGTGATAGTCGTCGGCGGCGTGAAGGATACCATCGCCAAGCCCGTGCAGCTCAACCAGATCATGAGCTACCTGCCCAATGCAGCGACCAAGGTGCAGTATATGTACGATGAAGACACCTATGGAGACCCGGATCTCGAGGCCGACCATGTCGTACCCTGCCAGGATGACGGCGTCCTGCCGGGCTGGCTGCTGGACCTCATGGCCAGCATGGGCTTCAGCGCCTTCGAGGAAAATTCGGATGACTATCGGATTCATTTTGCCGCCGTCGACGCTGCCCTGGCCGGCCTGACCCGCGTGCCCTTTGACCGCGGCAAGTGGAGCGACGGCAGGGCGGTAAACCCGGTTGTGAAAGTCTATGATCCGGACATCGCCGGTGTGATGCTCTATGAGCACTGCGATTACAATGCCGGCATCACCGGGGCGTATGCCGTTCAGCTGACCAAGGGCGTCTACAATCTCGGCGGCCTTGCGGCCCGCGGCTTTTCAAACGACAGCCTGTCATCGATCAAGATCCCTTCAGGCTGGAAGGTGACCCTCTACAAGGATGACAATTTCAGCGGAACCACCAAGGTACTCTACGGCAACAACAGCTGCCTGACCGGCATCGGGTTCAATGATGTCGTTTCTTCCATAAAGGTCGAATAGCACCGCACGCAGCGCACAGCGAAAGGGTGCCGGGACGCGATGAACCGGCGCCCTTTTTTTATACCTGTCCCGTTAAATTTCTTGCCAATTGCAGCCGGCAATTGTATGTCAAATGACTGGCTGTGTGATATCCCGCTATCCGATCAGACCTGGTATCTTGGATGTGCTCCATGCGCCGCAGAAAAGAAAAGAACATCCTAAAGCCTGTCGCCGTGCCGAAGATGCCGCTGCTGCGGCAAATGGTGTTGACCGTCGCAGCGGCTCTGCTGTGCACTGCAGCGTTTCCATCGCTTGAGCTGTGGCCCTGCGCATGGTTCTGTCTTGTCCCGTTCCTGGTTGCACTTGACGGCTCCGGGCTGCGCGCCTCTTGTGCCTGCGGTGTTCTTTTCGGATTTCTCCACATGCTCGGCCTTGCCTGGTGGGTCTCCAGTGCGCTCTATGTTTACGGGGGAACAGGGCTTGTGGTAAGCATGCTGTTCGTGATTGTCATCATGGGGCTGCTCGGGCTGTATTATGGCCTGTTTGCCATGAGCGCTTCGGCAATCCTGCGGTCCGGGCTCGCCTGGTACGCCAAACCGCTCGGTTGTGCGGCCGCCTGGGTGTGCATGGAATATGCGCGCGCCCGCCTTTTTTCAGGTGTGCCCTGGGAACTGCTGGGCTACAGCCAGTACCGTGTGCTCCCGCTGATACAGGTTGCCGACATCACGGGTGTGTATGGCCTTTCGTTTCTGCTTGTGTTCGCCAACGGCTGCCTGTACCAGGCCTGCAGGGAGCTGCCGGCGGCGGTCACAGCCCTGCGCAGGCTTGCGCCGGCGCTTGCCATGGTGGCCATTGTGCTGCTCTATGGTTTTGTCCTGCTCGGCCGGTATCCGGCGGCGGCTGAAAGCGCGGATGGGCCCGGGATTGGTATTGTTCAGTGCAGTTTTCTTCAGGATGAGCGCTGGCGCGAGGACACGCAGGCAGTGCAGCTCGCACGCTATTGTGCCTTTACGGATGAGGCCTGCCGCAAGGGTGCGCGACTGATAGTATGGCCTGAAGCAGCCCTGCAGTCGTATCTTCAGGAGCACATTCCGCCAGAGATCATCGAATTGCTGGCCAGATATGACGCCATGCTTGTTCTTGGCGGGCCGCGGTATGCAGGCCGGCCGGGCGCCTATACATTTTATAATTCCGTTTTTTTGCTGACCGGCAGCGGCATCGCGCAGGTGCATGATAAATTGCACCTGCTGCCGTTCGGCGAATATTTTCCTCTCAATTGGGTTGATGTCCTGCGCACGGGCTATGCCGGCCCCCGTCAGTATTCGGGAGGCCGTCATTACACTGTGCTGCGCACCCCGGCAGGCATGCTCGGAACCCCTGTCTGCTTTGAAATCGCGTTTCCTGAGATTGCCCGTGATTTCGTCAAAAACGGGGCCGATGTGCTTGTGACCGTCTCAAACGATGCCTGGTTCGGGCGCTCAAGCGCCCATTATCAGCATTTCAGCATGGCTGTGCTGCGGGCTGTTGAACTGCGCCGTCCTGTGCTGCGATCGGCAAATACCGGCATATCGGGCCATATCGACAGGGCCGGCCGCGTCCTGTGCAGGCTTGAGCCCTTTCAGGAGGGGCTGGTCCTGACAAGCGCCCTGCCCGGAACAGGCGAAACGTTTTACTGCCGGTATGGCGATGCGTTTGCCGGGTTTTGCCTGGCGGTGCTTCTGTGCTGTCTGGCCGCTTCAATGCGCCGGCTTTCCTGATATGCATGCGCACGGGCTGGCGCTACATAAATTTGCTTGGCAGCCATGATGTGATTTGCTATACATTTAACTGAGCGATGCTAACGTTTGGTTATATCTTATCCCGACAGGAGGTCTCCGATGAGCCAGAATCAACACACATGCAAAGGCGAGCACAGCGGCCATATCTGCATGCTTGCAAGCCAGGACAAATTCGAGGAAATCAAGTCGCTTACGAAAAATCCGCGTTTTCTGTGCTTTAACTGCGGCCGCGTGGCCGACTCGGATAAAAATCTTTGCAATCCGATGCCCCTGGAGTAATGCTGCTTTTGAACCTGCTGAAAAATACTGGTTTTCATTGAGCAGGCCGCACGGTACGGGGGCCTGCTTTTTTGTGTCGGCATGCCCCCGGTGCCGGAGCAACGTACATTATCCGCAAGGAGAAGCACACAATGTCGATCTCAATTCCTTCAAAACATATCGTCAGGGCCATTGCCCGCTTCGAAGCCCGCAACAGAAAGCCTGCCGTGCGCCCGGCGTCGGCAGCCCGCAGTCCCAGGATAATTACCATCTCACGGGAGTACGGAACCGAGGGCCGTGCAATCGGCGAAATGGTTGCTAAAAAAGCCGGCTTCAGTCTCTGGGACCGCGAAATCCTGGACGTTCTGGCAGGCCAGTCGGGATGGGAACTGCAGGCGCGCATGTTCGAGGCCCTTGATGAAAAATCCCAGAGCGCAATTGAGGCCATGGTCGCGGACTTTTTCGGCGCTGTCGAAAAATACAGCTATTTTCACCTGCTCCCCAAGGCCATCTGCACGATCGCTCAGGAAGACGGTGTTATTATCGGACGGGGAGCCCATCTGATACTGCCCCATGCTTTCAGGGTAAGAATCGAGGCATCCGCCGCCACCCGGGTGCGTGCAGCCGCCGCGCTTGACGGCATAACCGAAAAGTCAGCCCGCCAGAAAATCGCCCGGATTGACAAGGACCGCGCGGGATTTATCAGGCAACTCAGCGGTGTGATCGGCGCACGGTCCGAGAGTATCGAATATGACCTGCGGATCAACACCGACCATATCAGCAGCAAAAATGCCGCTCAAACGATCATCGACGCCTTTGAACGCATGCTAAAAGACAGAAAATAACCCCCTGCCGCCTGCGCGGCCGCAATCTCTTCGTCATGAAACACGCCGAATTCGTCCATCTGCACGTGCACACGCAGTTCAGCCTGCTCGACGGAGCGATCCGGCTCTCCGACCTGTACAAAAAAGCCCGCGAGTTTCATATGCCGGCGGTCGCCATAACCGATCACGGCAACATGTTCGGCGCGGTTGAATTCTACCGCGGCGCCCTTGAAGCGGGATTGCACCCCCTGATCGGGTGCGAGCTGTACATGGCTCCGGGCAGCCGCTTCGACCGCGAAGAACCCGGCAATTATCACCTCATTTTGCTTGTCAAGAATCAGAAGGGCTATGAAAATTTGAGCAAACTGGTGACACGGGCGAATTTCGAGGGCTTTTATTACAAGCCGCGCATCGACGTTGAGCTGCTGCAGGAATGCAACGAAGGGCTGATAGCGCTCTCGGCCTGCCTGCACGGGGAAATTCCCTCAGCGATTCTTGAGGGCAGCATGCAGCGCGCGCTCGACGTGGCCGACCGGTACCGCTCAATGTTCACGGACAACCGTTTTTTCCTTGAGCTTCAGGACAACGGCATTGCCGATCAGGCGAAGGTCAACGAGGGCCTGCTGCACATCGCCTCGAAGCTTGATCTGCCGCTGGTTGCCACCAACGACTGCCATTACCTCACGGCTGATGACGCCCTGGCACACGAGGTGCTGCTGTGCATCCAGACGGGCAAAACCATGAACTCTCCCGAGCGGATGCGGTTTTCAACCGATTCCTTCTATTTTAAATCGCCTCAGGAAATGGAGCGTTCGTTCGGCCACGTAGCCGGTGCGCTGAAAAACACAGTGGCGATCGCCGAACGATGTTCCCTGGACTTTAAATTCAACGACTATAAGTTTCCCCGCTATGAGAGCGAAAGCGGCGAAGACAATACCGCGCTGTTTGTCCGTACGGCACGCGAGGGTCTGCAGATACGGCTTGACAGGCTGAAACAGACCCATCCTGATGTGTTTGCAGCGCGCGAGGCTGAATACCGCCAGCGCCTTGAAGACGAAATCGGGATGATCAGGAAAATGAATTTTACGACGTATTTTTTGATCGTTTCCGATTTTATCCGCTACGCCAAGCAGAACGGGTGCCCGGTGGGGCCGGGACGCGGATCTGCGGCCGGCAGCCTGGTTGCCTATGCGCTCGAGATCACTGAAATCGATCCGATCAGATACGGCCTGCTTTTCGAGCGTTTCCTGAATCCCGAGCGCGTGAGCCCGCCTGATATCGACGTTGACTTCTGCATGGACAACCGAGCCCGCGTACTTGAGTACGTCACGAACAAATACGGCCGTGAAAATGTGGCCCAGATCATCACCTTCGGCAAAATGCTGGCCAAGGGCGTTATCCGCGACGTGGGCCGCGCGCTTGACATGCCCTATAAAGATGTGGATGCCATTGCAAAGCTCGTGCCCGGCGACCTGGGCATCACGATCGACAAGGCCATCGTGCAGGAGCCGCGCCTGAAGGAGCGCATCGACAGCGACCCGCAGGTTGCCCGGCTGATAAAAATTTCCCGGTCGCTTGAGGGGCTTCACCGGCATGCCTCCACGCACGCGGCCGGCGTTGTCATCGCCGATAAGCCGCTTGAGTGCTATCTGCCGCTGTACAAGGGTTCTCACGATGAAGTGCTGACACAGTACTCAATGAACGACGTTGACGCGATCGGGCTGATCAAGTTTGATTTTCTGGGGCTGCGCACGCTGACCGTGATCGAAAAGGCCGTTAAGCTGATACAGGCCGATCCTGCCCATAGACTGCCTGATATGAATGATCTGCCGCTGGATGATACCGCAACGTATGAGCTGCTGTGCTCAGGAGAGGCCGAGGGTATTTTTCAGCTGGAAAGCTCGGGCATGAAGGAGCTTTTGCAGAGGCTCAAGCCGGGTTCCATCGATGACCTGACCGCGCTGATAGCCCTGTACCGCCCGGGGCCCCTCGGCAGCGGCATGGTCGATGATTTTATTCAGTGCAAGCACGGCCAGAAAAAGGTCGCCTACCCGCTGCCCGAGCTTGAGGATGTGCTGCGTGAAACCTATGGCATTATTCTGTACCAGGAGCAGGTCATGCAGATCGCCCGGCGGCTGGCCAGCTTTTCGCTGGCTGATGCCGACCTGCTGCGCCGTGCCATGGGCAAGAAAAAGGCCTCCGAGATGGCCAAGCAGAAAAGCAGGTTTTTGAGCGGTGCCAAGCAGAACAGGATCGATCCCGCCAAGGCCGAGATGATTTTCGAGCTGATGGCCAAGTTCGCCGAATACGGATTCAATAAATCCCACAGCGCCGCCTATGCCTATATTGCTTTTCAAACCGCCTATCTCAAGGCGCACTACCCGGTTGAGTTCATGGCGGCGCTGCTGAGCTGCGAAATGGATACGACCGACAAGGTCGTTAAACACATCAGCGAATGCAGGGAAAAAAATATCGACGTGCTTCCTCCAGACATCAACGCCAGCCGCCAGGATTTCACCGTTGAGGGAGGAAAAATCCGCTTCGGGCTGGCAGCCGTCAAGAATGTCGGCCTCGGCGCGATCGAATCGATTCTCAGCGCCCGCGACAGCGGCGGGCCGTTCGCCGGTTTGGCCGATTTTTGCAGCCGCATAGATCTCCGCCGGGTTAATAAAAAGGTTCTGGAGAGCCTGATCAAGTGCGGGGCATGCGACTGCCTCGGAAAAAACCGCGCGCAGCTCTGGGCCGTGCTCGATGAATCGGTCAGCATGGCACAGCGACGCCAGAAGGAAAAAGAAACGCGTCAGCTGAACATGTTTGAAATGATCGCCGAAACAACCGGAGATGATGACGGCTTCGATATCGCCTGGCCCGACATCGGCGAATGGGAGCAGAAGGAGCGTCTGGCGTTCGAGAAGGAATGCCTCGGTTTTTATGTCACCGGCCATCCGCTCGACCATTATCGCCAGATACTGCGCTCCTGCGCGAACATTACCACCGAAGGCGTTGCCGCGGCAACGACCGAGCGCGATGTGCTGATCGGCGGCATGGTCGCGGGCCTCAAGCAGATCACGACCAAAAAGGGTGAGCCCATGGCGTTTGTCACCTTTGAGGACCAGGCCGGTTCCGTTGAGGTGATCGTGTTTGCCGATGTGTACCGGCAGGTCCGTGCCCTGCTGCAAAGCGAACAGCCCCTCCTGATCAAAGGCCGGCTGGCGATCGAGTCCGAGAACAGCAACCGCATTCTGGCCGCTGAAGTGCATGAGCTTGACCGGGCGCATGAACTTGCGCATCCCGATGTGCATGTGCAGTGCCCGGTCAACCGCCTGAACCACGATGAAATTGACCGTCTCAAGCGGGTGCTGCAGGGCAATCCCGGCAAATCGAAGGTTTTTTTGCACCTTATTGTGCCCAACAGCAGCGAGACCGTCATCGGTCTCGGCGATGCTTTTCAAACGAGCGCATCACCGCTGCTGGTGAGCGAAGTTGAGTCGATTATGGGAAAACACAGCTTAACGCTGCGCTAGAGCAGATTAATGTTGTGGTGTCCGACACTGCATTGCGTTGCAAGGAGATTGCCACGGCCTTACCATGCTCCGTGGCAGGCTGCTGCGCAGGACGGGACGGCCACGCAATGACGCGTTTAAACTGGCAGTATGGGTGTGTCATTGCGAACGAAGTGAAGCAATACCAACCTTGAAATGGTCCAGGCAGCATCCTGCCGCAGCGCGCAAACAGGCCATTTCCAGCGACTGTACGCCCATGCCCTATGACCATCGAACATACCGTTCATATTCAGCCAGCAAAGGACTGGTTTCGTGTACTGCCTGCGTGAAGGAAACCGACCTGTTCATCAGCGCCCGGTCGGACATAACCCCGCAGGCCCTGAGCGCCATACGGGATGCACGCGCCGTGCTTGAGGAATACATCCTCAGGCGCCCTGGATTCAAAACAAGCCTTGTACCGCTTGAGGCTGACCCGCAGGCGCACGCGCTCATTCGGGAGATGCTCGAGGCATCCCGCACCTGCGGCGTAGGCCCTATGGCTGCGGTGGCCGGAGCGGTGGCCGAGTTCGTCGGCAGGGCGCTGCTGGACTATTCCCCTGAAATTATCGTGGAAAACGGCGGTGATCTTTTTTTGTCCGCTGAGCGCGAGCTTACCATTGGAATTTTTGCGGGATCGTCACCGTTGAGCGAAAAAATAGGCATCCGGATAGCAGCGCAGGACATGCCGCTTTCGCTGTGCACGTCCTCGGGAACCGTCGGCCCGTCGCTCAGCTTCGGACGTGCCGACGCGGTGTGCGTGCGCTCGCGCTCAGCCTCGCTGGCCGATGCCGCGGCCACGGCGGTCGGCAATGCGGTCAAGACCGCAGCGGATATCGCCGCCGCCATAGAGGCCGCGCGCGCCATCGCAATGCTCGACGGCATTGTCATCGTCAAGGATGACCAGATCGGCGCCTGGGGCGATATCGAACTGGTTGCACTCGAGAGCGCAGAGGCTGCCGGGAGGTAGCCTCTGTACCCCGGCATACCGCTTTTCAGAAGGGAGGTCACCTATATGCGGACGATGTACGCGCCATGGCGAATCAATTACATACTTGGCCCGAAGGAGAAGGGCTGTTTTCTGTGTATCAGGCGCAGCCGGGGCTATCAACAGCGCCACTTCATCCTGCGCGAAACGCAGGCGTGTTATGTGCTCCTGAACAGGTATCCGTACAGCGCAGCCCATCTCATGGTTGTACCCAGGCGCCATACCGCCGATCTTGACGCGCTGTCAGCTGATGAACTGCTTGATTTTATAAGCCTTACCCGTGACGCCGCCCGGGTTCTTAAAAAGGCCGTGGCCGCGCACGGCATTAACCTGGGCGCCAATCTGGGGCGGGCCGCAGGCGCCGGGCTTGAAGATCATTTTCATTTTCATATCGTGCCCCGCTGGAACGGCGACCATAACTTCATGCCGGTGCTGGGCGATACCTGCGTGCTGCCCGAGTATCTTGAACAAACCTACCGGCGTTTACTGCCGTATTTCGAGTGAGCCGCTGCTGCGGGCAGCGTCGGGTTTACTGTTATGCAGGAAGACATCAAACAGCTTAAACAGCAGGCACGCGCACAGGCACTGTCGCGCCGCGACGCTCTGGCTGAAGATCTCCGCGCTGAAAAAAGCGCATTGATCGCGGCCAGGCTTACCGGCATTGATGCTTTCCGGAAGGCGCGCTGCATATTTGTGTATGTCGCGGTGCGCAGCGAGGTACACACGTGCGCAATCATTCAGGCGGCGCTGCGCCAGGGAACAACTGTCTGCGTGCCGTTGATCGAGCCCGGCATTAAGCGCATGAGCGCCTGCGCGATAGCCGACCCCGGCCGCGATCTGCAACCGGGTGTGCTGGGGATACCCGAGCCTGATACCCGCCTGTGCCCGAAGGTTGAGCCCGGGTTCATAGACCTGACTGTCGTCCCGGGCCTTGCATTTACGCCTGCAGGCTGCAGAATAGGCTATGGCGGCGGCTGGTATGACCGCTTTCTCGGTGAATGGCTGGGAACGGCCTGCGCGCTTGCTTTTGAAGAGCAGATTGTGGAGCGCCTTCCGTTTGAACCCTCGCGCGACAGGCCCGTCAGCTGCATAATAACTGACCGCCGTGTGATTGAATGTCGTACGGGCTAAAAGGCCGGATTATCCATGAGTTGCACAAAAGCGTTTACAGGGCGTCCGTACGCGGCGGTTCCAGAATTCTGCGCAGGGTGTGCGCCATAGTCGTGCGGTCAAGCGGTTTGTGAATGAAGTCGCTGATGCCGGCCGAGCGGGCAGACTGGCCGGTGACCAGGTCGCTGTATCCGGTACACAGAATAACCGGAATGCCGGGCCGTATCGCAAGCAGCCGCCGCGCAAGCTCAAAACCCGTCATGCCCGGCATGGTTTGATCGGTGATGACGGCATCAAATGCGGCAGGATCCTGCCTGAAGAGTTCCAGCGCTTCAGCCGGGTTGTGCAGTGCCGTTACCGTATAACCGAGCGAGTTCAAAAGCCGCATACCCACATCGAGCAGCATCTGCTCGTCATCAACCAGCAGTATGGATTCATGCCCGCGCGGCGCCTCGGGCACGTCCTCCTGTTTCTGCGTTTCGCCGTCACGCACACGGGGCAGCATAATATGAAACACCGTGCCGCTGCCCGGCCGGCTGTAGACCTTGATATCACCCTTCAGGCTTTTCACGATGCCGTGCACAACCGACAGGCCCATGCCGGTGCCGCTGCCGAATGTTTTTGTCGTAAAGAAAGGCTCGAAAATACGGCCGATAATGTCGGGTGCTATACCGGTGCCGGTGTCCCGTACGCTCAGATGCACATACGCTCCGGGTTCAATGTCGCTGTAGGCAGCTGCGCTGTCCGTGTCAAGCTCAACGGGCTTGAGCGTCACATCAAGCGTGCCTCCTGACTCGTGCATGGCGTGGGCTGCGTTCGTGCACAGATTGATGATGACCTGGTGAATCTGGGTCGCATCGGCCATGACGGTGTCGTTTGTCTCCGCGACGTTTGATTGAATCGCGATGGAAGAGGGCAGCGACGCGCGCAGAAGCGAGAGGGCTTCCTTGATGATAAGGTGCATGCGCAGGGGGACCGCCTCAAATGTGCTTTTGCGGCTGAATGCCAGTATCTGGCGGACAAGGTTTCTGGCGCGTTCGGCCGCTTTAAGTATCTGTGCAAGGTTGTTTGCAAGGGGGGTGCTGCCCGCAGCCAGCTCCTGCGACAGCTCGGCATACCCGAAGATAACCCCGAGGATATTATTGAAATCATGGGCAATGCCGCCGGCAAGCGTGCCGATGGACTCCATCTTCTGCGACTGGCGCAGCTGTTCTTCAAGCTTTTTTCTGTCAGTGACATCGCGGCTCGATGAAATTGCCCCTGCCACGCTGCCGTCGGGATTTTTCAAAAGCACAATGCTCGACTCGACCTGTATGATCCGGCCGTCCTTGCAGACACGATCGCCTTCTACAACCCGGACGCTGCCCTTTTCAAACAGCTGCTCCATCACCTCGAAGTTTTCCTGCATCGCCTGTTCAGTGCGCGGAACAAGCACGGAGCTGTGCTGGCCGATAATCTCTTCGGGGGCATAGCCGTAGATTGCCTTGACCGATTCGTTTGCCGTGATGATGACGCCCTCCGGGTCGGCGACAAGGATGGCGTCGGGTGATGCCCGGAAAATATTGCGCAGGTAGTCGCGGGCCTGCCTGACCTCGTCTTCGGCCTTTGTGCGCTCGGTGATGTCGATGCCGAAGCCGAATATTTCCGACACCCGGCCGTTTTCGGCGTGGTCGCTCATTGAGTTCCACATGATCGTGCGCAGCGCTCCTGCTTTTGTCTGCATGGTCATTTCGTAGTTGACCACGTCCCCGCTGCGGGAAAACTCTTCGAACAGGCGGTCCGCCTGTGCATGCAGTTGGCCGGGGTAAAACGTCTGCCACCAGTTGCGCCCCTTCAGCTCTTCGAGCGTGTAGCCTGTTGTCTCTTCGCCTGCCGCATTGATGAAGTTGACGGCTCCGTCGGCGGCGATACTGCAGATCACGATCGGGGAGGTCATGATAATGCGCGTGAGGCGTGCGCGTTCCTGCTGCAGGGCTTCTTCAGCCAGTTTGCGGTCCGTTATGTCGGTGCAGACAACGTAGCGGTTGAGAAAACCGTCGTCACCCGGTTTAACGGCGTAGCGGTTCTGGATGCAGTGCCGGCTGCCGTCGGGGTGCCTGACCCAGAATTCAGTCTCGGTAGGCAGCCTGCCGGTCGCGCGGGCCTGCTCAAGCATGGCATTCAGACGCTGCTTGCAGTCGGGCTCAAAAAAATCAAGATCATCGAAACGGGGCAGGGTGTCACCGGGGTATCCGAGGATTTCAGGCATGCGCCTGTTCCAGTAGACGATTTCCCCGTTTTCAACAATGGCCAGGCCTTCCTGTATGTTTTCAGCCATACTGGAAAAACGTTCCTGGCTGGTGCGCAGGGCGGTCTCGGCCTGCCTGCGCAGGCTGATATCGCGTATTATCGTTCCGAAGAAAACGCTGTCGCCCGCCTCCCAGCCGAAGATCGAAAATTCAATGGGAAATTCCGTGCCGTCCCTGCGCACGGCCCATGATTCGACGGTGGAGCCCATGAAATCGGAGTCGCCGGTTGCAATATACTGCTGCCGGCCTTCGGCTTCCCCGGGGCGCATCCGCTCCGGCACAAGTTCGATGGCCGGCCTGCCGATGAACTGGTCATGTTCATAGCCGAACATACGCTCTGCGGCATTGTTGCAGTATAGTACGTTCGTCGTCATGTCGGTAATGAGGATGGCGTCCGGTGAGTTTTCAGCTATCGCGCTGAAGCGCGTCTGGCTCTCGCTGGCATCGCGCAGGGCCTTTTCAAGATCCAGGGTGCGCTGGCGCACCCGCGACTCCAGCTCAGCGTTTATTTTTTCAAGGGCGGTCTGCGCCGTGCGCAGGCCGGTTTCAGCCCGCCTTCGAGAACTGATCTGGCGGGCAAGCAGCAGCGCCCAGCAGCCCACTACCAGGAGCGCTGCAAGCAGGGGCAGCACGATTTTCAACAGCAGGCTGTAATCGGGAGCCGCCGCGTGCGGGAGCGCCATCCAGCGGCGCTGCATTTGGGCATGCTTTTCCGGCGGGATGGCGTCGAGGGCCTTCTGCAGAATAGCAGCAAGGGGCGCATAGTCCCGGCGCACGGCCATGCTCACCCGGTAGGTATAGGGGGTCTGGCCGGAAACCTTGATCTCTTCCAGAGGGTTTTGACTCAAAAAACAGCCTGCTGCCGGCAGGCTTCCCATGCATGCATACACCTCGTTATTGTTTAAAAGGCCGAACATGGCCTGCACGGATTCAGCCGGCACCACCTCAATGCCTGGATAATCGCGGGCGAGCCATTCCTCCAGGGCATACCCGCGCACCACAGCCACCCTGCGGCCTTCGAGTTCCCCGGGGCCCGAAACATATGCTATGTCCGGGCGCGTCAGTATTACCACGGGCATTTCAATATAGGGGCGTGTGAATTCAAACAGATCGGCGCACCGGGGGGTTTTGACAACACCGCTCAGCACATCAACAGTGCCGTGGGTCGCTGTGTCACGAAGGTCGCTCCATGGACGATCCGCCAGTATATTGAAACGGATGCCGAGCATGCTTTCGAACTGCCGCAGATAATCAATGGCGATGCCCTGCGTGAGGCCGTCGCTGTCCATGAACTCAACCGGGGCCCAGTTGGCGTCAATGCCCACGCGTATGACCGGATGCTCCTTGAGCCAGGCGCGATCCCGCGGGAGCAGGTCAAGCATGGTCAGGCTGGCCGCGGTATCATCCATGAATACGTTCCACTTTTGCAGTATCTTCATGCGTTCCTGCCGCGGTATGGCGGCGAGCGCTTTTTGCAGGGCGCTGTGCAGTTCAGGATGCTGCCTGCGGATAAAAAAAGCGGCGGGGTATCCCTGATGGTAGATTCTGACCGGCTTGATGTCCTTAATGAAATTTCGTGCGAGCAGGTAGCTTGTCGCGGCGTGTACGTCGAAAAAAGCATCAGCCCGTCCGTTCAGCACGAGCGTTATGGCCTCAAGATAGGTGTCTGCAAAAACAAACCGGTTGTTGCGCAGCGGGTCAAGGCCCGGGTTTTTGAGGTCCCAGCCGTCGATAAGGGCGATCGTTTTGCCGGTGATCGTTTCGGGGGTATGCTGCGCAAGCTCCGAATCCGTGCGCACAAACAGACCGTACGGCATGAACAGCACTTCATCGGTCATCAGATAGTGCGCTTCAACTGAAACATCGAGAGGGTCGACAAGTGCTGCTGCTTCAACTGCACCCTCGCGCACACGATCAATAAGGGTGCTGTACGAGACGGGTTTGAACTGTATGCGTATGCCCAGCATCCGAGCGATCCGCGCGGCGATATCAGGTATAACGCCGACATAGCTGCCCTGCTCATCGACAAAGCCGTAGGGCGCATTGTCGCTGTCGGTAACGACCTCCAGGGCCGGGTGTTCGGCAATCCATGCGCGTTCCTGTTCTGTGAGCGCAACGGCAGCGTCCTGATGCGGGGATGTTTCGGCGGCCGGACAGGCCGGGCTGAAGCACAGCAGGAGCACGAGCATGGACAGGGCCTCTTTGGCGGCCCTCAACACCCTGTGCATGACTGGCCGTGGTCGCTGTGCGTGCATGATGGGCCCGGATGGTTGAAGGGTATGCCCCGATATATATAAGATGTCACATGTGAAGTCAACTGCGCCGGGACAAAAAATGGGCCCACCGCGGCAGCGGTGAGCCCATTGTGAACGGTTCAGTCCTCTACAGCCCGTGAGCCTATTTGACGCTGACGATGATCTCGGTCTTCTTGTCGCCCTGGGCGATGTGGCTCTTGATCTTGACCGTCGCCTTTTTATCCATTTTCGTTTCTTTCAGAATGCCGGCGATAAAGGCCTCGTCGGCCTTCACCAGCGCCTTGTGGTAGTCCTTCGGCGCGCCGAACATGTCGGCAACCTGCACAAAGGGATCGGCCTCGGCAACCACTACCGCCTGCATGGCATCGGCCTGAGCCACGGTTCCGGCGATGTATTTTTTACGCATGCAGAAGGCGATGACCTGCGCCAGTTCTTTGGCGGTTTTCACGCGGCCGATCTCGAGCTCGAGCCGGGCTTCCTTGACCCACATCGGCGGGAATGTGGCCCACAGGGCGTTGTAGACGGCCTGGGCCTTGGCCTTCACATTCTGGAACAGCTGCAGCCAGGCAAAAAAGTCAACGGCGAAAAAGCCGGAGAACGTTGCCGGGCCCTGCTCTTCAAAGGAGCGTTTCTGCTTTTTCAGCACGTAGCTGACCGGTTCCTGGGTGCCCATTTCGAGGTCGATGAATGTTTTCTTGACTTCCGGCAGGGGCATGTCAGGATTGGCGGTCCGGGTGCGCAGGATGATCTGGCAGGCGCAGGCGCTGCCGTCGCGGCAGCGGCCCGAGGGCAGTTCAACCAGCACGTCCTCTTTCAGGCCGCTTTTCTTGGCCTCTTCAATCAGGGCCCACAGATACACGTAGGTCAAATACACTTCCTGACGATAATAGTCGTGGCGGCAGTAGGTGTTGTCGCTGGGACCGTAGGCCGGGTTGGCGCACCACAGCACATGGCCGACATGCTCGTCTTTTTCATTGCGGCGGGTGATGTAGAGGGCCGGAACGCCGGTGAAGCAGTCTTCGACGATTCTGCCGAGCGTGGGCAGATCCTTGACTTCTTTGAGGCCGAATTTGGCCATTGCGCCGGCAAATCCGAGCTTGGCGAGTTCGGCCCAGACATTGCCGTAGTACTTCAGGCCGTCTTCTTCGCCGAGGGCCGGCTTGAACGTGCGCCAGATGTAATACACGTGCCCGAACAGCGAGCGCAGCGCGTCGACGGTTAAATCTTTCAGGGACGTGCCCAGCAGCTTGCCGTGTGCTTCCATGAACGGGAGTAGTGGATGCTGTGCCATGCAGAAAACCTCCTTACGTAACGGTTATAGAATCGTTATACTGTCTGCCTGTTCAAGGCTGTTCCAAGGACGGTAAACCATAGCCGAATCATGAGGTTTTGTCAATGCAATTGTGCCCGGCCTTGACAATCGGCCTTTGTTACCGTAGTGTTTACAAGGGCAGGAGGGCTTGACCCCGAGCAGGTGAGCGCGCAGCGCTTGCCCGTTCCCTCGCGAAGGGGACAGGGCCGCTCCGGCCGCATGCAGGATCGACCCTGCTTTCATACGATGGAAGAAGACAGCCGTGTTGACCGACAGTTACCACCGCCGCATCAACTACCTGCGCATATCCGTTACGGACCGCTGCAACCTGCGCTGTGTGTACTGCATGCCGTCCGAGGGCATCAGGCTGCTTGAGCATGCGGACATTTTGAGTTTTGAGGAGATTGTACGCGTGGCTGCGGCCGCCGTCAGGCTCGGCATCAGGCGGATACGCATCACCGGGGGCGAGCCGCTTGTGCGCAAGGGCGTTGTCAGCCTCGCGGGCAATCTCGTGCAGCTGCCCGGCGTGGAGGATGTCAGCCTGACCACGAACGGCCTCCTGCTGGCCGATTACGCGGCCCCGCTGCGCGCTGCCGGCATGCGGCGCATCAATATCAGCCTTGATTCCCTCGATGCGGAAAAATACAGACGCATTACCCGGGGCGGTGACATACAGCGGGTTCTGGAAGGCATCAGCGAGGCGCGGCGGCAGGGGTTCGCGCCCATAAAAATCAATGTGGTGGCAATGCGCGGCGTCAATGACGATGAACTGGTGGCCTTTGCCCGGCTGACCGTCGAGCGGCCGGTGGATATACGCTTTATCGAGTTCATGCCGGTGGGAACCTCGACCGGCTGGGAGCGCGACAGGTTCATTGCAAGCAGCGAAATCAGGGATATGATCAGCAGGATCGGAGCATTGCATCCGGTTGATGACCGTGCGGTTTCCGGTCCGGCCGAGATGTACCGTTTTGACGGGGCCGCGGGCCGTCTCGGGTTTATTTCGCCCCTGAGCAATCATTTCTGCGACACCTGCAACCGCATGCGCCTGACGGCAGACGGCAAGCTGCGCACCTGCCTGTTCTCCGACCATGAAACCGACCTGAAACCGCATGTGCGCGGCGGCTCCGGCGACGGGGCCCTGGAGCAGGTTATCGCCGAAGCAATCAGGACGAAGCCGAAAGGCCATGACTTGAGTGAGCCGACGTTCGAAACGTGCCGGCGCGCCATGTCGGCCATCGGCGGGTAGAACCGCCGGCAACGTGTGCGTGCCGTCTGCCGGCCGCCCCGGGCATTTCCCCGCTAGAGTAAAGAATCAAGCTTCGCTTTCAGCGCTTCCTTGGGCTGCATGCCTACCATCTGTTCAACGATTTCTCCGCCCCGGAAAACAATAATCGTCGGGATGCTGCGGATGCCGTAGCGCGCCGCCAGGCTCGGCTGCTGGTCGACGTTGACTTTTGCGATTCTCACGCTGCTGCCGTATGCAGCGGCCAGTTCGTCCAGCACGGGTGCGAGCATCTTGCACGGGCCGCACCATTCAGCCCAGAAGTCAACCAGCACGGGCACAGCTGATTTCTGTATGATGGCGTCGAAGTCCTGTTCGGTAACATGCATGTCTTCACTCATCGGCATTCTCCAGTGTGGTCAATAGTGCGTGCCTGTGCCGGCGCGCGGTTGAACCGGCATCATCGCTCCTGCATAAGCACAGAGCGGTTTTTCTGCAGCGGACGGCAGTGCACTAGTGTGTAACATGCACGGTGTGCCAGTTCAAGCAAAAATTATTTTCAGTGGTGCTGCGCATGAACGCAGGCACGGTTCCTGAAAAAAATATTCTGCTGCCCTTGACTTGAAAAAAATAGTTTTTATATTTTTTTCGGAAGGTGAAATTAATAAAAACAAAGTTATTTTAAATTGTTAGACAGGAAAGGAGGTATCAGTATGCAGGTACGGTGGTATGACGGCTATGTGCCCACGTTCAACGATTTTTTCAGATTGCGGGACGAACTGGATCAGCTGTTTGATATCGGACTTCCGCTTTCAAACATTCGCAGTGTGCCCCGCGGGACTTTTCCGGCGATAAACATCGAGGAACAGAAGGAGGCTGTGTGTATCGATGCCTATCTGCCGGGTGTTGAGCCAAAGGATGTTGAACTGACGATTGAAGAGAACACGCTGGCCATCAAGGGCCGCCGGGAAACCGGAAACGGCGGGCGCAATTATCACCGCAGGGAGCGCTTCAGCGGGAATTTCTCCCGGATCGTGAGCCTGCCCGAGGGACTTGACCCGGACAAGGCTGAAGCGCGCTATCATGACGGTATTCTGAGCATTACGATTGCCCGCGCAGAGGAGAAAAAACCCAAACAGATCACTGTTTCGATCGGTTGAGAAAGGAGGGATGGCCATGACAGAAAAAAATACACAGTCTGTAGCGCGCAAGGACGATGCCGATCTGGCGTCCCGGATTAAGGACACTCTGGTGCCGCATGTTGATATCTGCGAGGACAAGGACAGCGTAACCCTGTATGCGGATCTGCCCGGCGTTGCCAAGGAGGGCCTTGATGTGCATATCGACAGGGATACCCTGCAGATTTACGGCAGGCGGGTCCCACAGGCGGATGCGGGAACCGGCGGCAATTACACCGAGATGCCGGCCCGTGACTACTATCGGGCCTTTACAATCGGCGAGGAGGTCGACCGCGAGCATATCGCGGCCCATCTCACAAACGGTGTGCTGAAGGTGGTGCTGCCGAAAAGCGAGCGGGCAAAGCCGAAGAAGATTGATATTAAATGCGCCTGAGCAGCCGCATGGCATCAGGCGTCAGGGAGGTGAGACATATATGGCGCTGACGTTGTGGAAAGATAAAAGTCCGGCGCATCTGCTCGATGATCTGAAGGGGCAGCTTGACAGGTGGTTCGGGGACTATTTCGCAAAAAGCAAGCCATCAGCCGCTTCGCCTGAGAGTATCTTCAGCGAAACAGGCACGCTTATGCGTTTTCCGGCCGTCGATATCGAAGAGCAGGGCAACACCTATGTGGTTCATGCCGAGATCCCGGGCATGAAGAAGGACGAAATCGATGTCGAGTACCGCGACGGCTGCCTGGTGATTCGCGGTGAGAAGAAATTCGAGCACGAGGACAAGCGCAAGGATTTCCACCGCATCGAGCGGTCCTACGGGAGCTTTCAGCGCACCTTTGAAATTCCCGAGGACATTGACGCCGACGCGGTTAAGGCTGAGTACAAAAACGGCGTTCTGGAGATCAGGCTGCCGATGCTCAACCCTGAAAAGCGCCGGGTAAAACGCATAGAAATAACCTGAACGCGCGGAACGGCCGCGTATACGTGCGGCGCCGCCCCGGTTACGGGTGGCGCCGTTTGTGTACGCCTGTCGTGCGTGTGGGCCCAGTGCTTCCGCGCGACACGGGGCCCATACAGTCAAACAGTGAACAGCCCCACTGCATCAGCATCGTTTCAAGCCGCGCAAGCGGCAATCCCATGACATTATAGTAGCAGCCAGCAATGCGCTCGACGATGATCGCACCGTGCCCCTGAATGGCGTATGCGCCTGCCTTGTCGAGCGGGTTGATGAGTTCAAGATAGCGCTCAATTTCATGGGAGCCCAGCTGCCGGAATGTGACCCGTGTTTTTTCAGCAGCGGCCAGAACGCGTCCGTGCGCCGCGTCCGCGATGCATATGCCGCTCAGAACATAATGCGTCTGGCCGTTGAGCGCGTCAAGGTAGCGCCGGGCTTCATTCATCGAGGACGGTTTGCCAAGCACGCGACCGCGCAGCACAACGACGGTATCTGCGCCGATCACGATACCTGCTTTCAGGCGTGCGGCCACATCCATGGCCTTGCCGCGCGCATTGGACGTGACATGGGTGCGCGGCGTCCGTCCGTCTGCATGGTCGGGCTCGATGAACGCGGAGGGTATCGTTTCAAAGACAATGCCCATGTCGCGCAGCAGCGCGCTGCGCCGCGGAGAGGTTGAGGCGAGAACGAGTTTGTGCATGCGCTTTCCTGTGTGCATCGACGCGGTGCATGGCCGGCAGTACCGCCGCGGGCCGTGGTTAAAAACATGTTGACCTTTGCCGTTTTTGCAATTAGATTCCTTTACCGGGAGCAATACTATCACGGAAACGCGTGCAGGCCAACACGACGCTGCAGAACGATTCAGGAGGCGGTTATGAGGGACAAGCGCAAGCTCAAACGGCGGAACCTGATCTATTATCTGCACGTGCTGGAACGCGCCTCCGGACGGCTTATCGGGTACCTTGTCGATATATCGACCGACGGCGTCCTGATCATGACCGAAAGCCCGATTGAACTCGGCACGAAACTCGAACTCAAGATACTGCTCGAGTCCGAATTGAGCGTCAAGCAGTATCTGTATTTTGACGCCCGCGCCGTGCGGTGCGAAAAATGCATCAACGGCACCAATTATGATATCGGCTGTCAGCTTCTCAATCTTGCGCCTGAAGATTTTCGTGAAATCGAAGCGATTATCGATGAGCTGGGCTTCAGGGATTAGCAGGCGTGCGGCGTCCGGGGCCCGGTCACAGGCCCTGCGGGTCTTCGGTTCGGATATGAAGCGCCCCTGCATAAGCGTCTTTTTTTTGCGTTGTATCTCCGGGGTGCAGCAGGAAAAACGCCCCGTATTCGATTTCCTGAACAGTTCCAACTGTCATCTCCACGCTCTAGTTAATCCCCCTCTACTCTGTGAAGGGCGGGCCGCATGGCTCGTTCGATATCGGCATATTCGCGGGCCGCGATCCGGGCAGCGTCAAGCCAGACCAGCGCCGGCTGCGGAACATCATGGGGACGCTCCTGCAGCATATGCTCGATGTGCCTGACCAAAAGCAGCGTGCAGTAGCGCTTGTCCTGGGCGAGATAGTCGCAGCCCGGCCCGCATGAGCGTTTTTTCGAGGCATGCACGCGGATATCAAAACCGGTGAGTGCGGCCACGCGTTTGATTTCTTCAAAGTCCAGCCGGGCAAAGCCCCGTGCCTGTATCAGTGACATCGTGCATGTTCCTCGCTTTGCCTGCGAACTCTTGACGAGGGCGTGGAGAGATCAAGCCGTGCGCACTTGATGGCGAATGCGTCAATCGTGATTACATCTGGCCGCACTGGAAATTTCGGCATGGCTTTTCTTTGTGCTTTTGCATCGAGATTGCTTCGTCGGCTGTCCATCTTGAGCGGTCGGCTGCGGAGGGCGGGCGCCTCCGCGTAATGACGCTACCCCGGTATTTTTCTGTGGGATCGTCATCGCGGGCGAAGCGTGGTGATTTCTTGTTTTGGGCACTCCTGAATCGTCATACTTCCCCGGGGAGCCGGCACACCGTTGAAGACCGGCCCCTGGTTGTGCATGATTCCATCACCATGTAACCATCACCCGGCTCGCCGGCAGGCTACCGATAGGGGAATACCATCGGCAGCAGCAGGGCGCTGACCGCCATGACGATCAGGGCAACGGGCAGGCCGTGTTTGACGTAGTCGCTGAAGCGGTATCCGCCCGGGCTCATGACCAGCAGCGTTGCCGGGTGGGCGACCGGGCTGAGAAAGCATGCCGCCAGCATATAGGCTATGCCCAGCACGTATGCCTGCGGCTTGATGCCGAGGCTTTGAGCGGTGTTGAGGGCGATCGGTGTCATGAGCACTGCGGCCGCGGAGCTGGGTATGAACTGGGTGATGATCAGGGTGACGGCCATCAGACCCAGAAAAATACCGGAGCTGCCGAACGGTCCGAGAGCCTCCACGAGGACCGTGCCGAGCAGCCCGGTTGTCCCCGTCTGCTGCATGGCCGTTCCCAGCGGCATCATGGCGGCGATGATAAATATTGTACGCCATTCCACGGACTGATAGGCCTCCTCCATCGGCAGTATGCCGCCGAGGCACATCAGCACACAGCCGGCAAGCGCGGCAATGGAGATCGGCACGTCGAACGCGATTGCCGCGATAACGACTCCCAGCATAATCGCGCCGGCAAGCGGCGCTTTGGCAAGCAGGGGCTTTTCCTGCAAGTCCATGTTCAGCACTACGAAATCACGCACGCGCGCCAGGGCCTTCAGTTTTGCCTGCGTTCCGTAGCACAGCAGCGCGTCGCCGTACTGCAGCGGGATTTCCGCAAGGCCGCTGCGATGTGAACGCTGACCGCGCCAGATGGCCAGCACGGAAACGCCGTATGTATCGCGGAAGTTGAGGCTTCGCAGCGTTTTTCCCGAGAGCGTCGTGTGCGGAGAAAGCATGACCTCGACGATGTGCACGGGGCCGCCGGACAGTTCCTGCAAAGGGCCCGCGTGCCGCTCTACGTTCAGGGACTGCAGCCCTTTAAGCACCTCGATGTCAAGCGGCCGGCCGCTGACGATCAGGACATCTCCGGTCAGCAGCTGCACATCCGCATCCGGCAGACAGTATCCGCCGGAGCCGCGCTCGATGCGCAGTACCGTCAGGCCGAAGGCGGCCCCCAGACGGGTTTCGGCCAAGGTCCGGCCTGTCAGCGAGGAACCTTCCGGGACGCTGATGCACAGCAGGCGCTCATCAAGGTTGAATTCGGCTGCGTCCCGGGCATTCATGCTGCGGTAGCCGGGCTGTGACTGCAGCGCGTCAATTTTTTCTTCCGGCCCCTGAGCCAGCAGCAGGTCGCCGGGGTGCAGGGTGATATCACGCAGGTTTGTCCGGTAGATGACCGTGCCGCGTTTAACTGCGAGCACATTGATGCCGTAGCAAGAGCGCAGGCCGGCTTCGGCCGGGGTCCGGCCGGCGAAGGGATCACCGGATGAAATTTCAAATGCAGCCAGGCCGATTGTGCCGGCAAGCAGGCGCTCGAGCGCCGGCATGCCGGTTTCTATGGTGAACATCGGCCGGCGGCAGAGCTCATCAATGCGCTCGAGCCTTCCCAGCACCGGCAGGCGGTCGCCTTCCTCGATAATCGCGCCGGGTTCGGCAGGTACACGGTCGCCGTTTTTGCGCTGAATGCACAGTATGTTTAAATCAAGCGCACGGCCGATGCGGCTTTCAATCAGGGTCTTGCCGGCAAGCGGGCTGCCTCCGGGGACGACAAGCAGCGCCAGGCGCTCTTCGAGCGCATACTGCGCCGCGGGGCCGTCCTGCGCGTCATCGGCTGAGAGGGCCTGCGGGGTCTGCCGTTCCGGCAGAAACCGGCGCCCGATACATGCCATATACAGCATGCTGAGCAGCAGTATCGCCATGCCGCCGGCCGTGAAGTCGAACATGCCAAGCGGTTCATGGCCTGCCTGGCGCATGATGTCGCGTACGACCAGGTTGCTGGTCGTGCCGATCAGCAGGAGAAAGCCGCCCAGCAGGCAGCCGTAACACATGGGCAGCAGCAGGCGCGAGGCCGGCCGTCCGGTGCGCCGGGACAGCTCGAGCGTAACGGGCAGGAACATGGTCGCGATGCCGGTGATACTCATGAAGGTCGACAGCAGGGCGGTGACCGACATCAGCAGAACGATCAAACGCTGTTCGCTTTCGCGGGCCAGCTTGAGCAGCTGCCGGCCGATCGAGGATGAGATGCCGGTGCGGGCCAGGCCGGCTGACAGCATGAACATTGCGAGCACGGTGATGACGGCCGGATTGCCGAATCCGGCAAGGGCCTGTTCCGTGTCGATCACGCCGGTCAGCGTCAGCGCCAGCAGCACGAGCAGGGCGGTCAGGTCCATGCGGATCAGGCCGGTCACGAAAAGCGCTACGGCTCCGAGCAGAATTGACAGCACGATGATGATGTCGGGCGTTATGGGCATGTCCGTCAGGCGATATGAGTCTGATCCCGGCTCAATGCAATCACTGAGCTCCTTCGATCGTTCGGCGCTGATGTTCGATGCGCTGCCCCCACAGGGAACTGTCAAGGTACATCCCGGCCAGCCGGTTGAATTCGCCGGCCTGGGCAGCACTGCCCTTGCCCAGCCAGGCCTCGGCCATGTAGTAGTAATTTTCCCCATTATGGGGGTTCAGGGCGATCGCGCGCTCGAGAATCCTGATGGCGTCATCGTAGTTTTTGCGTTCTATCAATATGCGGCCCTGATCGCTCAGCTGCAGAGAGGCTGTCTGGCGCGGGGGCGCGGGAGCCTGCGGCGCGGGAGCCTGCGGGATCGGCGCAGGCGGCGTTGTCGGCATCGGCCGCGGGGGCGCAGGCGCCTGAGGAGCGGGCGGAAGTGCTGGCGGGCCTGCGCGCCTGGGCGCGCAGGCGCACACGCCCGCCAGCAGTATCACAATCATGCCATACATCAGGATCTGGCGGATTTCAGCGTATGCGCTCATACAGTCCTTTTATAACGTTCTGCACGCGGTTGACGGCTCCGCTGCCGCGGCATGTCGTGCAGGTGCGATCAGGCGCATTTTCGGCCAGAAAGTATTCCTCGCGGGTCTCGGGACAGGCGCCGGAATCGGCCGCCAGGCCCGAGCGTTTGCAGATCGTCAGGCGGACAATGCCCGGCGGCTGCGCCAGCCAGGCGCCGGATATGTGCTGCGGGATTGCCTGCATCAGGTCTGCCCAGATCGGCAGCGCGGCAGCGGCGCCGGTCGAGCGCGAGCTGCGCCCGTCATCGAAGCCGACCCACACGAGGGCGACTATATCGGGTGTGTAGCCGACATACCAGGCGTCTCTGTTGTCGTCGGTGGTGCCGGTTTTGCCGGCTGTCGGGAACGCAACTCCCATGGAGCGCAGGCCGCGCGCGGTGCCGTCGCTCACCACGCTTTGCAGAAGCGAGCTGATAAGAAAGGCTTTCGCGGGCGTTGTGGCCCGTTTGATCTCCATGTGGCGCTGCTCAAGGATGCGGCCCTGCTCGTCGGTGACCATGCTGAGCGCCCGGGGGTAGGGTAGCAGCCCGTCGGCAGCGAATGAGCAGTAGGCCCGGGCAAGCTCGATCGGGGCGATTTCAAATGAGCCCAGCGCCATGGATGGATAGGGCTCAAGCTCCGAGGTGATGCCCAGCGAGCGGGCGCAGTCGATGACGCGCTCAAGGCCGGTCTGCATGGCGGCCGCGACAGCCGCACGGTTGACCGACAAAGCCAGCGCGTCGCGCAGCAGCAGCGCGCCAGGAGCTTTGTCGTCATAGTTTTTCGGCGACCAGAGCTTACCGTGCAGGTTGTAGGTGATCGGCTCGTTTGCCAGCATGGTAGCGGGGGTCATGCTGTCAAGGGCGCTCAGGTAGACAATCGGCTTGAACGCGCTGCCGGGCTGTCGATAGGCCTGGGTAATGCGATTGAACTGGCTCTCGCCGTAATCGCGTCCGCCGACCATGGCGAGAATGGCCCCGGTGCGCGGCTGCATGACTACGATGGCGCCCTGAAGCTTTTTGTCCGGGTCCCGGGTCTTGAAATCCGGGAAACGGGCCTCGAGCCTCTTGAGCCCGCGCTCGAGGGCCTGTTCGGCAGCGCGCTGCACCTGCGCATCGAGCGTGGTATGGATCGAAAGGCCGAGAGCCGCCAGGTCGTCGGCGGAATAAAGCTCGTGGAGCTGGCCGGCGACATAGTCCATGAAGTAGGCTGCGATGCGGGGCTGCAGCGTAAAACCGGCGGTCATGACCGGCGCTTCGCAGGCCGCGGCCGCATCTTCGGCAGAGAGCCAGCCGTTCTCCTGCATCGCGGCAATCACCGCATTGCGCCGGTCGCGGCTGCGCTGCGCGTCCGCGTAGGGTGAGTACCGGTTGGGCGCGCGGATAAGCCCGGCAATGGTTGCCGCCTCGGCCACGGTGAGGTCTTCGGCGCGCTTGCCGAAATAGAATTTCGAAGCCTCGGCGATGCCGCTGATCGAGACCGAGCCCTTCTGCCCCAGGTAGATTTCATTGAGATAGATTTCGAGGATCTCGTCCTTGCTGTAGCGCAGCTCCATGCTGAACGCTATGCACAGCTCCTTGAACTTGCGCAGGAACGAGCGCTCCGGGGTAAGGAAATAGCATTTGGCCAGCTGCTGCGTTATGGTGGACCCGCCGGCGCGCACGCTGCCGTGGCGCAGGTTGATGAGGGCCGCCCGCAGGATGCCCACGGGATCGATGCCCGCGTGCTCGTAGAAGCGGCGGTCCTCG
>CAIRTM010000131.1 GCA_903881505.1 uncultured delta proteobacterium
AAGCGCCGCGCTGGTGAACCCGCCGGCAGCCAGGGCCACGCCGGTTGCAACGTCAAGCCCGATCCACAAACCGAGCGGATACTGATCGCTCAGGTTGGTTGCGGCGCCGAGCCCGGCAACCATGCGCCAGGCGCCGAAGGCGAGCCCGATGAGCATCAGCGCGGTCATGAGCCGCGTTGCGGGCGTGAAGAAGGGTTTCGTGTTTTCGAGTGCGTGTTTCATTGTGTAAGTCTGTAGGGGCACCCCCCCTGTGGTTGTCCTTGATGTGTGTGCAATTAATGCGGGCAGGCACAGGGGCCTTCCCGTGCTAATTTGATCGGGCGTTGCAGCGCTATGCATCTTCCCCGGATTGTTTGGCCTTGCGTTTGTTGAACCACATAATTCCCGCAAGGGCCGCGAACAGGCCCAGCGGCGGCAGAAACCACTTGAAGAGCGCGTGCTGGATCGGCTCGGTATACCCGGGGAGCGGGTGATAGCCCAGGCGCGGCAGATCAAGCTGTTCAAACGGCATGGACGCCAGATACATCCAGGCTGTGCCGCCGGCTTCATGCTCGCCGTAGATGTGCTGCTCGTACCTGCCGGGATTATTGCGGATACGCTCGCGGCCGAGCGCGATCAGTTCATCGCGCAGGCCGAAGCTCATAACCCGCATGGGGCAGGCCTCGACGCAGGCAGGGATTTTGCCGTCGGCAAGGCGCGTGTTGAAGCAGAAGGTGCATTTGCGCACGCGCGGGGTGAGCACCGAAGCATATTCATACGCCGGCACCTGAAACGGGCAGGCAGCCATGCAGTAGCGGCAGCCGATGCACTTGCTTTCGTCGTATATGACCGCGCCGCATGCGTCACGGGTAAGAGCGCCCACCAGGCAGGCCGATACGCAGGCCGGCTGCAGGCAGTGCATGCACTGGAATTTCACATATGCGGGGTCGCCGGCGGGGTTTTGATAGCGGTTGACCACGGTGAACGCGTCTGCGTCCATACGGCGGCGGCGGTCAAAAACCGAAGCATCTCTGAAAAAAGTATCAGGCACGAGCGGCAGGTCGGGATTGACTTCATTGCAGGCCTGCTCGCAGGCGCGGCAGCCGACGCACAGTGTGGTGTCGACCAGTACGGCGAGCGCGGGAGAGCCGGCGCGCGCGGGCGTTACGGGCGACAATACCGCGGCCCCGGCCAGGCTTCCGATGCGCTGCATGAATGTGCGTCGATCCATAGGGTTACGTGCCCGTGCGCGCGTGGCAGCCTTCACAGGTCTGCGGCATCTTTTCCTCAGTGCCGCCCATCTTTTGATGGCAACCAAGGCATTGCTGGTGATAGGCGCCCAGCAGGTCAGGCCGCCCGGCCGCAAGTATATCCTTCTTATCATGGCAGGTACGGCAGGCCGGCACGGGCTTTCCCTTTTCAAGCGGGCTGTAATGATGGCAGGCCGCGCACATGGCCATGCCATCTGTGTGAAAATGCCCTGCCAGTAATGACTTCTCACTGGCAGCAGCGAGCGCCTTTGCTATTTGAAGATGTTTAAAGTCCACCTTTTCATAGTCTTGCCCGAGTTTCCCGATGTGCAAGGAATCCTTCGTGCCGGGCGGCATCAAAGACTCCGGCGGGACTGTTGCGCGCTTGCGCTGCAGGGCCTCGAGGCTGCCGCTGTGGCAGGCTGTGCAGGCGCTTTTCGATTCGAGGGTGGAAGGCAGCTGCTGATGGCATCCGGCGCATTCGCCCTTTTGTTTTTGTTCGGCATGGCAGCCCACACAGCTGCGGTTCACTTGTTCGCGGTGATAGGCCTGCGCCAGCGTTACAAATTCACCTTTTTCATCACCGGTCGGGGTGTGGCATTCACGGCAGGCCTGCATGTTTTTGTGATGGCACTCCTGGCAGGAGGTCGTGCGCAGCTGATGGGCAGCATGGTCAAAGGGCACTGCGGCCAAGGCAGTAGCGTTGTCGGATGTGATCAGTATTTTTTCCTTCTGTTCGCAATCAGAGCGGGCAACGTCTTTCATCTGCTCCGGCGTACGCGCATCGTGCGTGTGGCAGCCGCTGCACAGCAGAGGGCCGGCCTTTTCTTCGCCGGCTGCTTTGCGCGTAAAGTGGCAATTCACGCAGCGGCTGTGGGCATAGTCCTCTTCGCGCCAGATGCCTTGCGGGTCGGGCTCAAGCAACCAGTCGCTGCATTGTGGCTTTTTCTCTGCGTGATCCAAAGCCCGGCGTTTTTCAGGAGACAGGTAGTGGCACAATCCGCAGTCGTCCTTGAGCGTCCTGCTGTGCAGGTCGTGGCGATGGTAGTCAAACCCGGAGGGCAGCTGCTGCGGCTCAGTCACCTCTCCTTTGTGTACATAGAACTTCTTCCAATCGAGTTCGCCGGCGTTTTCAGCTGTGAGGGCGGGCTTTTTGTGGCAGTTGCGGCACTCGCCGTGATACGTGTCGCGCAGGGGGTCGTAATAGGAGGGCAGAACAGGCGCGTACACGAAAGCGCTGTGCCTGTCGCGGGCATGGCACTCGCCGCAGGTGACGGGCCCGGCGTCCTGTCCCCAGTTTGAACGTTCCGCGTGGCAGCCGATACAGCTGTCATGCCAGGCCTTTGTCAGGGAATCGGGGGCGGCGGTATCAGCCGTGTTTTTCGGAAATTCGAAGACAAGGGTGCCGTCGGTTTTTTTTGCATGGCAGTCGGCGCAGGCGCGCTCTCCGAGTTCACGCACATGGCGTTCGTGATCGAAGACGATCTGCGGCCGGCTGTGATCGTATTCGGCAGGCCCGAGGCTGAGCAAGATGCAGCCCGCCTGCGTCCGGTTGTCAGCGCTGCACGCGCCTGGCATATCAGGCGCTGCCCGGCCGGGATCGGCAGCATACAGCACGGCACACGCGCCGGCAACGATGATCAGGGCCGCAACAAGTTTCCTCATGGCTGCTCCGGCTCGGGCTCGGGGCGCGGCAGAAGGCCGGCCTTTTGGACAATTTCCGGCACGCGGTGCTCCCATTCGATCGCCATAAGATGAATGCCGGCCAGCCCCTTCATCTCGCGCAGCTGCTGGATCTGCTCGCAGCAAATCGTAATGCCCTCTTTGGCCTGGTCTTTTTTCTCAACGCCCTGAAGGCGCTTGATCAGCTCATCCGGCACATCCATGCCGGGAACATTTTTCTGCATGTAGCGCGCCATGCCGAGCGATTTCAGCGGGGTCACGCCCGCAAGGATGTAGGCCTTCTCGGTCAGCCCCATATCGCGGGCCTGCGCCATCCATGCGCGGAAGCGCTCCATGTTGTACACGCACTGGGTCTGGACAACGTCGGCTCCGGCTGCGATTTTTTTAGCAAGACGCATGACGCGGAACGCATGCGGCTCAGCGAACGGGTTGGCAGCCGCGCCGATGAACATTCTGGGGGGCGCGGTTATTTCGGCTCCGCCCTGGAAGCGGGCCTCATCGCGCATGGCCTTCACCATTGAGATGAGCTGCATGGAGTCGAGGTCGAATACTTTTTTGCAATTGGGATGATCGCCGAAGCATTGATGGTCGCCGGACAGGCACAAAATATTTCGCACGCCAAGGGCAGCAGCGCCGAGGATGTCGGACTGCATGGCGATGCGGTTGCGGTCGCGGCACACCATCTGGTACACGGGCTCGAGCCCCTCCCGCATGGCGATCAGGCAGGCGCCGAGGCTTGACATGCGCACGACCGCTGTCTGGTTGTCGGTGATATTGACCGCGTCAACCATGCCGCAAAGGTGCCGGGCTTTTACGCGCACCGCGTCCGCATCGGCTCCGCGCGGCGGTCCCAGCTCGCCGGTCAGGGCGAACCGTCCCGACTTCAGGATCCTTTCAAGCCTGCTGCCGGATTTCATGTGTCCTCCTGTACGTAGCGGTCACGGTAGCGGGGGTGAAGGATGCGGCCCGGTATCTGGCCCTGCCACTGGCGCGCAGGCATCACGTGCGCTATGCTGTCAAGGCGGCCCTGCCTTTGCAGGCGTTCATAAATGGCGATCCAGGCGCAGGACGTGTCCGGATCAACCTCGCAGTGGCCGTCCTGCGGGCCGCCGCAGGGCCCGTTAAAAAGGCTTTTGGAGCACATGGTGACCGGGCATATGCCGGCGGTCAGGCCCAGCACGCAGTCGCCGCAGGTTTTGCAGCGTTCTTCATACCAGCCGATATCCCGGGTAATGCCGACAAACTGCGTGTTTACGCCGGGGAAAACAGGTTTTGCCGGAAATCGCTCGGCCAGGAACTGAACGCCCGCCCCGCAGGCAAGCGAAATCAGGGCATCATATTTTTCAACCCGGGCGTCAAGGGCGGCAAGGAACTGCTGCTCGCACTGGCGCTCAACCGTGATGTCGTCAAACACCGATTCGGAACCCTGCTCCTGCAGCGCGCGCAGCTTGATGTTGAGTTCGCGTGCCTCCTTCATGCCGCCCGCAAGGCACAGCGATACGCAGCCGCCGCAGCCAACGGTCAGCACGCGGCGAAAAGGCGCGAGCATGGATCTGATCTCTTCGAGGGGTTTGATGGTGGCCTTGATCATAAAATTCCTTGGCAGGATGTTGAAAAACGGCCGTCTTCAATAGCGAGTCGGCGTACGGTAGGGGCACGGCATGCCGTGCCCCTGCGATTAACCCTGTTGCGTCACCGAGTACAATTCATCCAGTTCCCATTGAGCAGGATTGTTGTGTATGTATTCGCGGATGCTGTGCAGTTTTTCATCGTCGCGTATAATGTGTTCCCAGTAATTGCGCTGCCATAATGGTTTTATGTGAGATTGGCATAATTTATTGAAATTTTTCGTGACGGCAGATTTGAATGACCGGACAATGGTTGGAATTGACCCCGGGACCGGTTGACCGAATTGTTCAATTGTGGGGGCACGGCATGCCGTGCCCGAATCATTGGCAATGAAAATAATACCGTGGATGTGGTTGGGCATAATTATATATTCATCCAAGTGCGCATGCGTAAAATGTTTAGGAATGTCCTGCCAGCATTGCTGAACAATCCTCCCCACATTATTTACATGCAATACACCATCGACAATCTGTCCGAGCAGACAGGCGCGGTTTTGTGTACATATGGTCACAAAATATGCTCCCGCGTCGGAATAATCATATCCCTGCAGCCGGATAGACCGGCGGTGCCGGATTATTGTTTTTTCGGGCATCATGTGCATATTCTTGGGCACGGCATGCCGTGCCCCTACGGCCTTTCACTATGGTCACAACAGGCTTCGTTGTCTTCCTCCGGCTCTCCGATCGAATGCGGATAGAGACCCGCTATGCCTTGAGATCGGAGGATGTCGCGCGCAAGCGCGATCATCGCGGGAATATCGATGCCGAACGGGCAGTAGCAGCGGCCGCACAGAACGCAGTTGCGCCACACAATTTCAGCCATGGCATGCAACTGCTCTTCCCTGACACGGCCGTTTTTACGGTACAGTGCGCCCAGGGAATTAAGTACCTTGTAAGACGGCATGTAGCGCGGGTCATGGCCGTTGAGCTCGAACAGAAAACAGCTTTCCGCGCACAGGCTGCAGCCGGCGCACGCCGCCAGGTTCAGCTTCATACGCTTCTTGTGACGCTGCAGCATGCCTTGCATTGCAGTCAGGTCCAGCGGTTCAGTATCGGGTTGCTTCATGCCTGTCCTGCAGAAAATATAAAACGAACGGGCCGGAATATATAGTATGCCCCAGCCCCATTAACCTCTTAACGGGAAAACAGGTTTATGAAAAAAATGCACTTGGCTGCGTCCGTTGTATAACAGGGTGGACTCGCAAAACGTGTCCACCAAATAACATTAAATACGGTGGAAATGCCGCCCGCGTTCACCCTGCGTTTTTTGTGCGCCGTGCGTAGTGCGGCATGTCAGATGAGCGTTGTGGGCCAGCCCGCCTACACATGGTTGCGCAGCTTCAACTCGAGCGGATGCGGATTCAGATAATATTGCTGTGCCAGATACGGCTCGCCGTATTTGCGCACGTAATGGTTCACCAGGGTCAACGGCACGATCAGGGGTACGTATTCGCTGCGGTACCGCTCAATGATCTCAAGCAGCTCCCTTTTTTCATCGGCCGTTAGCCGAGTCTTGAAATAGCCCATCATGTGCTGCAGCACATTCACGTGTTTTTTAACCGTGGACTTCAGGCTCAGAGCTTCCATCAGCAGCCTCTGATAATGTTCGCGCGCATCTGCCGTGCGCAGGCCCTGCGCGACGAGGCGGCCCATTTCGCGGTAATGCATGGTGCTGTGCGACAGGACAAGGAGCTTGTGGCGCGTATGAAAATCAACAAGGGCTCGTGAGCTGATACGGCCGGCGGTCATTCCACGCCAGCGGCGGTAGACAAAAATGCGCTCAATAAAATTTTCGCGCAGCGCCGGATCGTGCAGGCGCCCCTCCTCTTCGCAGGGCAGCAGCGGAAAGTGCTCCATGAAGGCCCGCGCGAACATGCCTACCCCGTTGTGAACAGGGATGCCGTTCTCTTCGCTGTATACCTTGACGCGCTCCATGCCGCTGCTGGGCGACTTGCTCTTAAAGATAAAACCGCACAGGCCTTCCGCCTCAAGCTCGCGCACCCGCGCGCGTGCCCAATGCTGCATCCGGGCGGTAAAGTCCTTCTTTGTGCTGATGGTAACCAGGCGCGGCGCATCGGCCGTGCCCACAAGGCGCATGGCCTCGCGCGGCACGGAAAGGCCGCACTCCACCTCGGGGCATACGGGCACATAGCTCACGTAGCGGCCGAGCGTATCGGTCAAAAACCGGTCGTGCTGATGCCCGCCGTCATAGCGCACGTTCTGTCCCAAAAGGCACGCGCTGATGCCGAGGCGGACAGGTTCGGAAATTTCAGGATGGTCTGTGTTCATATCGCCTACAGTCCGCCCAATCGTAGCGTGCGCCGTGTGCATCATATAAGATGCTCTGCAGCTGCAAACGGTGCGCATGGCGCACCCTGCGGCCCGAGCGATTCATCAATCCTTATAGGCCTGTATCCATTCCGCCTGCAGATTAAACGGGCCTGCCTGCTTGTCGGCAATCAGGAGGCCGACGGACTGGATAACGCCGGGATTAAGAGGCGGAGCATCCGGCACCGGCTGGCCCCGGAACGATGCCTTGAATTCGCTGAAAGGCGCCTTGACGACCATCCACTCGTTCGCCAGGACCGCGAAACGGAACTGGTAGGAAAATCCCCCGAAAGATGAATCGTTCTTCAATGTGAGCTTGTAGGTTTTGCCGTCGCCCTTGCAACGCAGGGCAATACCGGTGAAGGCCGAGGCATCCGCCGGCATGGCCTGGCGCGAACTTGCCGAACAAAAGCCGCCGTAATTCTCAAGCGACACAACTCCGGCGAACAGGGCCCCTGAGGGATCGGTCTTCGTGAACGTGCTGCGCGAAACTCCTCCCATCACGCCGTCATTGATCACCTGCCACTGTTTGAACTGATCTGCCGAGGTAAAATCATAGATCATCAGCATGCGCTCGCCTGTCATAACGGTACCTCCTTGCTGCGCAGCTGTGCCGGCAGGCATGCCTTGCCGGGCTCGCGCAACGCTTGCCCGGCATCCCTTGCCGACGGAATGAACTACGGGCGCCGCAGAGGGCACGGCATGCCGTCATTGTGTCATGCAGGCAGCTGCAACGGCCTGATGCGGATTTGCAAGGCCCGGCGGCTACTGCTTATTTTTGGCCCTGAAGCGGGCGCCAAGCGCGCTGATGTCAGAAATGCGGATCAGGGCTTCATAGTACTCCTTGCTCTGAACCTGGCCAAGGTGAACCATGCCCTCGCGCACCTTCACGACCTTGCCGCTGAATACGGTTCCCGACTTAAGCGTTACCGCCACCCAGTTGCCGGTGAGTTTGTTAAGCTCCGCGACAATCACAGCATCAACATCGGCCGCCGTACTCACGGCAGGAGCCGACCCTTCCTGCGCCATCGCATCCGACGGCGCCATTGCGGGAAGCAGCACCCCAAGAAGCAGTATTCCCAACAGCAGATGCGATGCGATGCGATGTGTTTTCATTACTCCCTCCCTGTATGCGGTGTTCGGTTTGAAGGCCGGGCCGCATGCCGCACATGCGCACGCCTGCGCGGCATCCCCGTTCCGGCACAAACAATAAAACGCTCGAAAAAATTATGCAAGTCCGTATTGACGGCCGCCCGGACACTGCAAGGCGCTGCCCGCCCGACCGCCGGAGCAACGCCTACCGTCCGGGCATTCTGAAACGGGCATCGATCGCGCTGATATCCTCAATGCGGACCAGTGCGTCGAAATATTCTTTGCCCTCAAGCTGCTCGAGATGCAGGAATGCGGTGCTCACCTTGCCCACGGTTCCGGCAAGTGTTTTCCCCGACTTGAGGGTTACATACACCTTTTTGCCGCCGAGGGCCTTAAGGTTGTCGAACATTGAGGCATCAACATTATAGCCCACCCCCTCGACAGGGGCGGCCTGCGTCTGGGCCGGCGATACAGCCGGCATCGCCGCAACCCCCGCGAAACCCAGTAACAACGTCCCGGCAATCAAACAGCTCTTTGTGCGACGTGCATGCATGGTGTGCCCTCCTGCGCATGACTTGCGGGTGTCCATATATCACCTTGATGTGCCGACAATAAAACGGACCGGCGAAATATGCAAGAGTGTATTTGCGGCTCGAGCTGTTGAGCCCCCGGGGCAGGGCTGTGGAGAAAAGCAGTTGTCAACACTGCCCGGAAAGTGCTTTGTGCAGGGCCTGCAGGAGGGCGACTATGGAGAAGGGCTTCTGCAGGAAGCAACAGCTCCCCTGTATGGCCGACCAGGCCGCGTGCTGTTCCGCATAGCCGCTCGTAAGAATGACCGGCAGTCCGGGCGAGCGGCTGCGCAAATCCTGCGCCAGTTCTATGCCGCTGCGATCCGGCAGCATAATATCGCTGAACAAAATGCGTATCGCGGCCCCGTTCTTTTCATAAGCCCGCAGCCCTTCGGCAAAATTTTCAGCCGTGATGACCGTGTAGCCGTTCTGCCGCAGTACCGACGAGCAGAATTCCATCAGCTCCCGGCTGTCTTCCACGAGCAACACGGTTTCACCGCGCCCCCGCAGGGATGCAGTCGACGGCGCTGCGTTTTCTTCCTCCTGCGCCGGGCGGGTATCAGCCGGAAAGAACAGGGTAAAGGTCGAACCCTTCCCCGGGGTGCTTTCCACATGGATCCAGCCCTTGTGCTGCGCAATGATGCCGTACACGACGGCAAGCCCCAGGCCGGTGCCGGTGCCCGGGGCCTTGGTGGTGTAAAAAGGCTCAAAAAGATGTCGCAGGGTGTGATCGTCCATGCCTGTTCCGGTATCCGCCAGCGCAAGCTTTATGAACCTTCCCGGCCGGGCATCCGGCATGCGCCGGCAGTCGGCCTGCGAGACCAGGGTATTTTCAGTTGTGATGGTTATCGTGCCGCCCTGCGGCATGGCATCGCGCGCGTTTACCACCAGATTCATGACAACCTGTTCGACGGAACCCGAATCGGCATTGACGCAGAGCAGATCCGGAGAGAATTCCGTTGCAACGGTGATGTTTTCGGGCAGCAGGCGCCTGACCATTTTCAGCATGGTTTCAACCGACCGGTTGATGTTAATGATGTTCTGCTGAAGCGGCTGTTTGCGGCTGAACAGCAGCAGCTGGCGTGTAAGCTCCGCGGCCTTTACCGCGGCATCGTGGACATGCCGGAGGTTGGCACGGCAGGGATCGTCCTCCTCGGCCTGCAGGAGGATCAGGTCGACATAGCCTTTGATCGTGGTGAGCAGATTGTTGAAATCGTGTGCAAGACCTGCGGCCAGTATGCCGATAGCCTCCATTTTCTGTGCCTGCAGGAGTTGGACATACATCTTCTCACGGTCGCTCTCTGCGCGCCTGCGGGCCGAGATGTCGCGCGTGACACCCAGGATGCCGACGGCGCCCGTTGAGGCGTCGCGCACCACCTTCACTTTGCTTTCCACGCACACGGGCGAGCCGTCCTTGCGCACGTGTTCAACCTCAACGGTTAAATCTTCCGGAGCTTCTCCTGCCTCAGCCCGGGCGATAAGCCTCGCGAATGCTTTACCGGCCTGTTCAAATGACTCAGGAGACAGGACCTGCTGCGGCGTCCGCTGAGTGAGCTCTTCGGGCGCATAGCCCAGGAGCCGCGTCACCGACTGGCTCACGTAGGTGATCGTCATGCCGGCGTCGGCCGTCCAGATCACATCGTCGACGTTTTCTGCCAGCAGACGGTAGCGCTCCTCGCTGCGCCGCAGTGCATCGAGTGCGCGGGTCGCGCGCAGGGTTTCGCTGCTGAAGGAGGCGAATATACGGCCCAGTTCAAGATCCTGGGGAGTGAAGGGGGGGGTGGTTTTGTTGTGCAGCGTCAGGATGGCGATGGTGGCGCCCTTGTCATCAGGCAGCGGGAACACCAGCAGGGAGCCGTCGCGGTAGGCGCTGCCGCCGCTGGACATGATCACGCCCTGGCTCGGCATGTCATGGATATACACCGGTTCGCCGGAACGCATTGCCTGTTCGAGCACGGTGCCCTCACGGAGCGGGTAATCTATAGAAACAGGAACATTCCCGGGCCCCAGGTGATGCTCAAGCACAAGCCCCGCATCCGTGCAGATGTACAGGCTGCCGCCCTCGGCGGCCATGTTGCGGGCGAACTCCTCCAGCAGCCGGGGACCGATCTGCCCGGAGCGCGAGCAGGCGGCCAGGCCCTTGGAGGACTCCACCATGCGGCGCAGGCGCATGTTGATGACTTCGAGCTCTTCATTGCGGTCGCGCAGAGCCTGCTGCGCGCATGCTTTCTCTTCGCGCAGCGTAATCATTTCGCATGCGCGAGCAAGCAGGCTCAGCAGTTCCCTCGGGCGCAGAGGCTTCTGGAGGTACTGGTAGGCACCCTGCCCAAGGGCATCGATAGCCGAATCGAGGTTGCCGTAGGCCGTGACGATCACGCAGACGCAGTCGGGATCAATTTCCCTGAGACGCGCGATCAGGGCGGTTCCCGAGCCGTCGGGAAGCTTCAGGTCGATCAGCGCAATAGCGGGCCGGTCGCGCGCGGCCATGGCTTCGGCATCCGCGCAGCTTCCCGCGGCAACGGGGCGGTAGCCTTCCTCCTCAAGGATGTCGATCAGGTTGTCGCAGTGCGCCCGGTCATCATCCACAATGAGAATGGTTCGTGTGCTCATCGCAATAGCCATTATCCGCCGTCCGGCCGGGAGCCCTTTTTTGTATAGGTTCCCGCGCGTTTTGCCGTGCAGATTTCATCAAGAGTTGTAAGCAGCTCCTGCATGTCGATCGGCTTGCGCAGGAACGCGTGCGCGCTTTCATTAAGGGTCTGGTTGATGAGGTCGCCCATTTCGCCTGCATAGCCGCTGATCAGCACCGCCACGATACCCGGCTGCAGGGCCTTGACCTGGCGGTAGACCTCAAGGCCGTTGAGTATCGGAAGCTTCATGTCCAGCAGCAGCACGTCAAACGCGCGGGCCTCGGCCTGGGCGATAATGCCAGCCGGATCGTTTGCCGTGCATACGCTGTAGCCCTCATGCTCAAGGTTATCGCGTATGCTGTCGCACAGGGCCCGATCATCGTCCGCCACGAGCACGACCCCGCCCCTGCCGCGGGAGCGGATATCCTGTATGGTTGTAAAAAGCCGGGTCAGGTCGAGCGGCTTCTGCAGCACGGCCCGGGCCCCTTCCTTCAGCGCCTGCGTGATGAGATCCTGCACGCTGTAGGCCGTTGCCATGATCACCTCGATGCGGGGGTTGTGCTTCTTCATTTCAATGAAGCTCTCAACGCCGTTCTTGCCCGGCATCTTGATGTCCATCAGAATAAGGTCGAAGCCCTCCGCGGCGGCCAGCCGTATGGCTTCCTCGCCGCTTGCGGCGGTGACGACCTCATAGCCCTCTATTTCGAGAACGTCGCGGGTGCTGTCAAGAAACTCAACGTTGTCGTCCACCAGCAGGATGCGTCCTTTCATGCCAGAACTCCTTCCGCGGCCTGCTCAGGCAGCCGCACTGTTACGGTTGTGCCCTTGCCGGGGCTGCTCGCAAGCTCCACCGTGCCGCTGTGTTCATGCACGATTTTCTGCACGATCGACAGTCCAAGCCCCGTGCCCCGCGCCCGCGTGGTGAAAAGGGGCTCGAAGGCGCGGCGGACCGTTTCCTCGTCCATCCCGATGCCGTTGTCCCGGATACTGATGCTCACGCCGCCGTCGGCTGCTTCGGCCAAAACGCTGACGTGCGGCCGAAACGCGGGATCCTTTTCCTGCCATGCGGCGACCGCCTGCAGGGCGTTCTGCACAAGGTTTATGAACACACGCTTCATCTTGTCGCGGTCAAAGCTGACACGGGGGGACGATGCTTCTGCGGGCCAGTCGATTTTTACTCCTGCAGGCGCCTGGATAAGCGGCGGCAGCTCCCGCAGAAGCGCGCCGATATCGCCCGGCACCATCTCGGACTGGCGCCCCCGGGTGTATTCGAGCAGTTCATCGACGATGGTGTCGCAGATCGATATCTGGTCCTCAATGCGCTGCAGGTGCTTGGCCGTCTTCTCATCGGGGGCCTGCAGTTTTTTCTGAAGAAAAAATATGGATGAGCGGATCACGCCCAGGGGATTGCGCAGTTCATGGCTTACGGTCGCGGTCAGGCGGCCAAGCACCGAGAGCTTTTCGCGCTGCACGAGCTCGCGCTGCGCGGCCTCGAGCTCCGAGGTGCGCTCCTTCACCAGCTCCTCAAGCTCGGTCTGGTAGCGCCGGAGCTCTTCTTCCGCGGTTTTGCGCTCCGTGATGTCCATAAGCACGCCGTGCACCCGCTCGGGCATGCCCTCGGCATCGGGATCGACCTTGGCAAGCGCGGTCACAAAGCGCTGCGCGCCGGACTTCTGTATGATACGGAAGTCAAGATTGATAATGTCTCCGGTCATGTGCTGGCTCAGGAACTTCTCGTGGTCGTCGGGGTGTATGTGGTTGAAAAAGTTTTCAAATGTCGCCTCTATTTCACCCGGCTCATATCCAAGAATTCTGTAATACTCATCCGACCAGAAATTTGAATCCTCTTTAAGGTCGCGCTCCCAGTTGGCGACATGAGCGATGGCCTGCGCCTCCTTCAGGGCGAGTTCTCTCTTTCTCAGCTCGTCTTCGGTGATCTTGCGACCGGTGATATCCTGCATGGTGCCGAAAAGACGCGTGGTTGTGCCGTCCTCCTGCCTGTCGGACCAGATATGCGACGCCACGTGGTGCACCTGGCCGGAGTTGGTCACGATACGGAATTCGATCTCAAGAGACGGATCGTCAAAGTCGAATTTTCTGTGGGCTTCTAAAACCATCTCCCTGTCGTCTGGGTGTATACGCTCAACGAACAGATCAAGCCCGGGCTCTACCTCGCCCGGCTCATAGCCGAGATTCCGGAAAAACTGATCTGACCAGTAGTCTTTGCCCGTCTCGAAATTCCACTCCCAGTTGCCGATCCGGGCTATATACTGGGCTTCATTGAGGATCAGCTCCCTGTCCAGCAGGCGCTGATTGATCTCAGCCAGTTTTTCGTTTATGTCTGACAGCTCAGCGGTTTTTTCCTGCACCAGGTCGTTCAGGTGGTCACGGTGGCGTTTGATCTCGCCTTCCGTGCGCCGGCGGTGCGTAATATCGCGCAGTATCCCGACCATGCCCGTTCTGCGGCCCCCGCTGTCGGTAAGCAGGATGATGCTCGCCTCCACGGGCACCAGAACCCTGCTTTTGCCGATGAGATAGGACTCCCAGTTTTGTATCCTGCCCTCGGCCTGCAGGCGCTCCCTTACCGCCCGTGAAGCGTCGAGAAAATCCGTGCCTATGACAATGGTATCGCCGTCGGAGGACTGGTAGGTACCCTGTTCGATCTCGGAGAGGCTGTCGGTTTTTTGGCCGATCAGCTCGCCCATGGTGCGGCCGGTAAGATCAGCAAGCGCCCTGTTGACACGTGTGATGCGGCCGTCGGCATCGGCAATAACGATCGCATCAAGGGAATGCGTAATGACGTCCTCAAGATATTCCTTGGTAATGCTGAGTTCATGCAGCGCCGCCATGCGCTCACGGGCCTGTTCCTGCAACCGGCGGTTGGCCGTCTCAAGCTCTGCTGTGCGCTGGCGCACGAGCTCATCGAGCCGGTCACGGTGCCGGGCAAGTTCATCCTCGGTACGGCCTCGCACCGCAAGCTCGCTGATGAGCCGGGCACGCAGGGTGTGCAGATAACCGATGATGCCTCCGATGAGAATAAGAATCGCGGTTCCGGCCAGTGCTTCTCCATGGGTAAACAGTATCCGGGCCCAGTCCTTGCCCATCAGGGCGAGCATCAGGATATTGCAGGGCAGGCTCAGCGCACCGGCAACCATGCCGGCCGTTGCCCCGAAGCGCCACGACGCGGCGGTTACCAGCACAATGGCGCTTATTGATGCCATGCCGGGAGTTGTGAGCCGGGCAAGAAAAACAAACAGGATGAGGTACAGGGCGATCAACGCGAGGAAAAGAGCGTTTTTTATCGGAGCGGTATAGCGCACAGCACGCGCGGGAAGCCCTTCATGCGCCGGGGCAGCCTGGACGTTGCCAGGCTCGGAAGGAGCAGATGCATCATCGTGTTTCATACGCATCCCGTGTATGCCGTGGAAATGCAACCCGCAGTACAAAGCCCCTTACACTGGTTCTAGTATAACTATAGACTATGTTAAGCCCTGCCACAACCCAAATGAGCGCTCCGGCAGCTCGTACCCTTGCGGGCCTGCACAATCGCCTGTGCGGTCTGGCCAAACATGCCCGCCCTTGGGCGCTGTGCCCTGCCTCATGAGCGCAGCAGGCAGACTTTTTCCGGCACCCCGTTAAAACTCGGCCGACGGCGGATAGCTCAGGTCCACCAGCACCCCGGCCGGTATTCCCACGCCAAGCCCCATTTTCACGGCAACATCCTTGAGTGTCAGGTACTCGAGCCAGCGCCCGTTGCGGCGCAGCTTCTGCTTGACCAGCGCCTGCGTGTACACCCGGTCGCGGTTGAGCGCAAGCACCTCGATATAGCCGTCGAAAAACGCGCGGTAGGCGGCGATGAACAGATCGAGCTTCTCCGGACCCAGATGCATGAGCCTGCACCCGGCTCCGGCCGCAAGCGAAGCGCCCCAGTGATCCATGCGGTAATGGTCGGCAAGCCCCGCGCGCATGGCCTCTTTGCCAACGCCGAATGTTTCGGCAACCCCGTCGATGGCGCTGCGCGCAGGCGCATAAGCCTGCGGATCAGTGGCTGCCGGAAACACGTCAAGCATCATGTGATAGGGCCCCCGTCCGGTCATGCCCCACTCTGTGTTGAAGTGGCCCATGGGACACCAGGGGTTCAGCGGAAAAATTTCAACCTGGAACACCATGTAGTCGATCACGCAGTCAAGCTCCGGCGGCTTCACCTGGTTGAGTTTCATGTGCGTGACACTGGCCTTCTCGATTGCGCCGCCACGGATAATGGCAACATCGGCCTGGCCCGCCTTGAACGGCACGGTTGTACGCTCAAGCCTGCCGCCGCCGGACGCCTCAAGCAGCGCCGCGATAACCCCTTCGCGTGTCTCTTCAACAAAAGATACGATTTTTCCGTCATGCATCGTTGTTTCTTTCTGCAAAGGTCACATCGATATGTGCGCTCCAGGCGTACACCGCCGACACATGGCATACTACTCCGCCACAATAAAAATGCAAAATGTTTTTCAATATCCATACCGGCTTCGTCCGGCGTATGCCTGCGGTGTACCTCCAAACCGGCGCGATCAGCAGTGGTATGCTATAATTAGTTATTGACAGTCTCATGCGGCGGCCATATACTTTAAGCAAATAATACAATAAGGACGGCAAACAATTAATAATGTCAATGCCATATCCGCCGTTACTATTTTAAGCGCTATTTAAGAAAAGGCACAGCAGAAGCCTTGTCTTTACGTCAGCGCGTATGCTATCAAGTGAAGAAATAATCAGAAACACGAGATCTGAAACGGTTCGATGTACTACATCAAATATCTGCGTTGCGCTTTCGGTGGCAAAAACTATCCGCAGGGAGGGAACATAATGCAGAGGCAAAAAAAAACACGCACGCTCCATACAGCCTTTTTTGTAATGACGGCACTGTTATTTTTTGCGAGCGCACTGTCGGCAGCAGACAGGGAACCCTGGTGGTGGATGGAGGAAATCGCGCCGCCGCCAGAGGGCCAGATCATAAACCCTGACTACATCAATAAAAGGGAAGAACTTGCACAGTTCTGGGCGCAGTTCAACCGTGATAGAAAGTTTTCTAAGCAATACTGGCTGTGGACCAATCGCTGGGAAGTGAAGTACGACAATACCCGGCGATCATACAGCACTGCGGAAGAACTTGAGAGCGAACTTGCTAAAATACCGGTATACATACCCAAGCCATCCGATCAGGGCAGCGGGCCCTCAGTGCCGGCGCAACCCTGAGATGTGCCTCCGCACGACTGCCGGCAGACGCCGAGCGGCCCTGCTTTGACTGCGCCCCGATACCACCGCAGGCGAACATCATGAAACAAGCAAGCACTTACGGCCAGAACGCCGCAAGTGCTTGCTTGTTTCTGGCGGGTTGCCGGAGACTCGAACCCCGAACCAGCTGATTACGAGTGGTAAATTTTTGCGCTTGCAGTACCCTCAATTATCATAACATATTGAAATTTAATCTTTTTATTGTTCAAAAGATTTTAATTATATTCAACGTTTTGTCGGTTTTGCAAAAATTTTATCGCACCAACGAGCATACCATTTTAGAACAGCTCAAGAGCATACCAGGCCGCAGCCCTTAACGAATCGGGCATAGAATGAAAGGCGGCGCAGTGCGACGAACAGGGCAACGCCTGCAACAATGCCAATGAACCAAGCGTCTCCAGCATGTGCTTCAACAGAGGCACGCAATTGCCCCCGGTGCTTATTGATTATAAGGGATCCAGGTTTAGCCTGTATCCTATGCCATAGACTGTGCTGATGACTTCTTTGCCTGCAAGGTGCTCGGCAATTTTTTTGCGCAGGTTTTTAATATGCGAGTCGATTGTCCGGTCGTATCCTTCGCAGTCATACCCCTGTACGCGGGCAAGCAACTCTTCACGTGAAAATACTCTGCCCGGCTGCGAAATCAGCACCTGCAAGAGCCTGAATTCGCTGGGCGTCAGGTCAAGCTCTCTGTCGCCCACCTTCGCCTGATGGGCTGTTGCATCTACTGCAATAGGACCGCAGACCACGTTTTTTTCGGCAGTTTCAGGCATCATGCGCCGCAAGACGGCCTTCACGCGAGCGACAACCTCACGCGGACTGAAAGGCTTGCAGATATAATCGTCAGCGCCGACCTCAAGGCCAATCAGCCGGTCGATTTCCTCAACCTTTGCTGTGACCATGACGATGGGAACATTCGAAAATTTCCTCACCTCCCTGCAAACGGACACGCCGTCCATTCCCGGCAGCATGAGGTCGAGCAGCATCAGGTCGGGTGCAACTTTATGAACCTGGGCAACGGCTTGGTCGCCCCGCCTTGAAATTATCACCCGGAATCCCTCCCTTTCAAGGTATTCCTTGAGAAGTGCCGCTATCTTCTGCTCGTCCTCAACGATAAGAATATGCCTGTGCTCCATCGCGGATCATCGCCTTTCGAGTGGTATGTTATTTTTCCAAAGGGGCAGCGTTACTTCTATCTGCAACCCCCCCGCCGCTGAATGCCGCGCCTGTATACTGCCGCCATGCGCCTCAACAATGGCTTTGCAGATCGCAAGCCCCAGGCCGCTTCCGCCCTGCGCCCGGCTGCGCGACGCATCGACGCGGTACAGCCGTTCAAACAGCCTGCCCAGCGATCCCGTGGGCACGCCCGGCTTGGTGTCAGCAAACCGCAGCAGCACTTGGGAGCCGATGCGCTGCCCGGTCACGGTCAGGGCTCCCGGGCTGTCCGTATACCGGAGCGTGTTTTCCAGCAGGTTTGAAAACACCTGCGTAAGCCGGTCCTTGTCTCCGGATAGCGTAATACTTCCCATACCCCCGAGCGCATCTGTAAGTGCGATATCGCGTTCTGCAAACCTGCCTTCAAATTTCTGCAGACATGCCCGCAGAATTTGGATGAGGTCCAAAGACTCCTTTTTAAAATGCAGCGCCGCGCTTTCCGCCAAGGTCAACTCATGCAGGCCGCTGACGATTTTGCTCATATGCACAACTTCAGCGTGCAGGGACGCAAGCCTCTCCGGACCCGCCTGCCGCAGGCCGTCCTGCAGCGCTTCGATTTCGCCCCGCAGGATTGAAAGCGGCGTGCGCAATTCATGGGCAATGTCTGAAACCCACTGCTGCCGGAGATGCTCGTACTGCTGAAGAGTCTGAGCCATTTGGTTGAAATCTGCTGCAAGCTGGCCAAGCTCATCGGAGCTGACTACGCTGATCCTGGTTTCAAACTTGCGCGCGGCGAGGTCGCGGGTACCTGCGATCAGCCGGCGCACCGGTCCCAGCAAGTGGCGGGCAAGCAGAAACGCCACAGCTGCAGCCAGCATCAGCGCGAAAGCACCGACAAGGTAAAAGGCACGGGACTGCTGTTTTAAATACGCCATATCCAGGGGATCTGAAGGGCTTTGCTCATTTCTGAGCCCCAGCCACCCGACCGTTTTTCCGCGCACGTCAATTTCCTGCAGCGTATGGCCTTCTGTTGATCCGGCCCGCCCCGCTAAAGTCTTCCGATGTTCGTCAAACAGGGCAAGCCTGTGCTCTATTCCGAACACCGGCCTCTCAGGGTTTCTGTCGCGATCATCACGCGGCGGTTTACGCCCGGGGCCCTGCACATCCGGGGGCGGCACCCTTGTTCGCCTGTCCTGCGGCACACCACCCCCTGGGAATCCGCGCTCCCTCTCTCTCCGTCCCTCGATTCGGGGCTCACGCGGCAAAGGAGGGGGCTGGGCCTGCTTCAGATAGGACTCGAAGCCGGGGGGGATTGCAGGAGGGGCTTCGGAATAGGCTGCGGAAGAGCGCGGCTGCAGCAGTTCATGCCACCGTTGCGGGTTTGCACGCAGGCGGTCCCAGCCATTGCCGGCCTGGTATTCCGCCTGCAAAAGCCGGCTGAGTTCTTCGAGACGGATTTTCTCCACGGTGCGTATATAGTCGGCGAAGTTTTTGCGTGCGTAGTACTGCATGGCAAAAACCATGACGGCAACGAGCATGCATGATGTGGCGAGAAAAGCGATGAAAAACTTAACCGAAAGCCTTAAACGCATAAGGTCAAAACCCCTGCATCAACGGACGGGATTCCAGTCTGCTTACCGGCACACAGAGTCTGGACTTTTCCCACCGTGTTTTATGCTGGCCACCCGGCCTGCCGCAGTTTGTGTCATACCGTACCGGGCACACTATAGCATACAATAATGTGTCCAGCCCAAATTCCATATTTTTAGCAGACTCCCTCCATATTTTTTCCATAATCGGATGATAGGCTGTAAACCAGGCAAAACCTTGAGCCCCTGCGGAAAACAGGATTTATGTGTGCGTTACAGGGCAGCCGCCGGAAATGAAAGCGAATGGCGACAGGCAATGCCGCCCAATAAACCAAAAACCGCGAAAGCGGCGTGCTTGTTTAACGGATGTACTGTGGATAATCATACGAAAGGACAAAAGCCATGAAAAAGGCCCTGTTGAGAATCATCGTTGCGCTCCAGTTCGTAATTGCCGTCACTGTAAGCCATTCATATGCGGACACGCTGGCTGATGCGTTTTCTGTTTCTTACCAGGCCGAGGCGCAGGGAAACTACCAGGCCGCCATTAAGCCGCTCAGGGCACAGGGCGCCGGCTCGTCGTATGTTGGGCAGGTTCGCCTGGGCTGGCTCAATTACCGCGCCAAGGACTGGCAGCAGAGCATCACATGGTACCATAAAGCTTCCAGGCAGGCGCCGCGCGCCATCGAGCCGCTGTTGGGGATGATGCTGGCGCAGCAGGGGGCTGGGGAAACGTATGAGGCCATTGAGACGGGACAGGCCGTGCTCCAGAAAGATCCTCATAACTACACGGCCATCTCGCGTACTGCGTGGCTGCTCTACCAAAGGCGCGAGTATGTTCAGGCGGCCGCCATGTACCGTAAACTTGTGGACCTGTATCCGACCGACACGGAGATGCTGCTGGGGCTGGGTTACTCCCTGAAGCTGGCCGGCAATAAGGAGGAAAGCGCCCAGTGTTTCACTACTGTATTGCTTCTCAGCCCCAGCAACGCCCGCGCTCTTGAGGGGCTCCGGGACGGCACTGCCAGGCCATAAACGACGCGGCGCTTGAGCGGCTTTGCCCGGACCGATACTATCTACGGAGACCATCATGCAAAAACTTGCACGCCTCGCCATCAGCGAGGAAGGGTTCGTCTTCGACCCCGCCAGCGGCGACAGTTTTCAGGTCAGCCAGACAGGGCTGGAGATCCTCGCCGGCCTGAAAAACGGCAAGGACGATGGTGAGATCTCCCGGTGGCTCCTTGAGAAATACGAGGTAAGCATGGAGGACGCTCTGCGCGACGTTGCGGACTTTATTGCATGCCTGAAAAATGCAGGCTTACTGTGAAGCGCACCATGAACGGATTTTACATCGGCATTTCCGGCATCAACGCAGTGGACAATCCCGGCCCCGGCATCGGCGTGGCACGAAGCCTCAGAGAAGATACGGACCTCGGGGCGAAAATCGTTGGCCTGGCCTATGATGCGCTGGAGCCCGGCGTTTATATGGACTGGATTGTAGGCAAATCGTTCATCCTGCCGTACCCCTCGTCCGACGGCGACGCGCTTGTTGAGCGCCTTCTGTACATCAAGCGGAACCACGGCCTTGATGTCGTCATCCCGAACCTGGATGCCGAACTGCCGCTTTACATCAAGCATGCACCCATGCTCGCTGACAACGGCATCCGCACGTTTCTGCCCGACATGCGGCAGTTCCGGCTGCGCGGCAAAGACCGGTTGTGCGACATTGCTTCAAGAATCAACATCTCCCTGCCGCTGACCAAGGTTGTAAACAGCGTTGATGAATTGCTGCGGGCCATTGAGGAACTCGGCCTGCCGGTAATGGTTAAAGGCATCTTCTACAAAGCCAGTAAATCATACACCGCCGCTGAGGCAGTTGCGCATTTTCATGAATTGGTTGCGGAGTGGGGGTACCCCGTTATCCTGCAGCAAGTTGTTGCAGGGGACGAAATGAACGTTGTCGGGCTCGGGGATGGTGAAGGCAACTCGCTCGGGATGGTCGGCATCAAGAAGCTATCGATCACCGCGCTGGGCAAAATCTGGACCGGCGTGACGGTGAAAAACGCAAGAATGCTTGCTGCGACGGAAAACTTTATTCACGAGTTCAAATGGCGCGGACCTTTCGAGATGGAGTGCATCGTCAATGGTGACGAGGTGTTTCTTATCGAAATCAACCCACGCTTCCCGGCGTGGTCGTACTTTGCGACCGGGGTAGGCATCAACCTGCCCTCACGGCTTGTTCGCCGCGCATTCGAAATGCCCGTACCCCCCCCGCCCCGATATGAGGCGGGCAAGCTGTTTGTCCGCTATACATACGAACTTGTGACTGACATGACGAACTTCAAAAAAGCGGTTACACGAGGAGAGACGCCATAAAAACAATCTACGAGAAGCCCGTTATCAAAAAACTCCGCAACGGATTGATGAACAAGTTCGGGTGCAGCCCTGCCTACGCCCGGAGGATACGCGATGATATTGACGGTGTCGCGGTTGCCGACCTCGTCGAGACGTTCGGCTCGCCCTTGTTTGTATATTCAGAGGGCTTCATCCGCAAAAAATATCGCCAGATGCACACGGCTTTTTCGACCCGTTATCCAAACGTCGCGTTTGGCTGGTCATATAAGACCAACTATCTCAACGCCATTTGCGCACTTATGCATCAGCAGGGGTCCCTGGCCGAAGTGGTGTCGGACATGGAGTACGAAAAAGCGCGTGCCCTCGGCATGCCGGGAGAAAAAATTATTTTCAACGGCCCGCACAAGCCTGCTGCGGCACTGGAAAAGGCAGTCCGTGAAGGCGCGATGATACATGCTGACCACCTCGACGAGTTGTATGACCTGGAACGCGTGGCGCAGGGGGCCGGGCAGCCTGTGCCCTTGGGGATCCGGCTGAATCTGGACGCGGGCATATATCCGCAGTGGTCGCGCTTCGGATTTAATCTGGAAAGCGGTCAGGCCCTGGAAGCGGTCAGGCGGATTAAAAACGGCGGCAAACTCAGACTGCGCGGACTGCACTGCCACATCGGCACCTTTATCATGGATGCTTCGGCATACTCCCGACAGGTGAAAAAAATGGTGGCGTTCGCCTACAAGGTGGAAAAGCTGTTCGGCTTCTCAATTGAATACCTTGACATCGGCGGAGGGTTCCCGTCGCGCAACCGCCTGAAGGGCGTTTACCTCACCCCGGAGATTGCTCTGCCTTCGGTGGACGAATTCGCCGAGGCGGTCACAGAAACCCTTTCAAAAGAGCTGCGGCCCGGGGATTTCCCGAAGCTGATCGTGGAGGCCGGCCGGGCGATGGTGGACGAAGCCGGCCGTCTCATCACAACCGTCGTAGCCTCCAAGCGGCTCCCTGACGGCACGCGTGCCTATATCGTCGACGCGGGCGTTAACCTGCTGTTCACTGCAAACTGGTATAAATTAAATATCGAAATAGACCGGGAATCCGGCGGCGTCAATGAGCAGAGCATCGTTTATGGCCCGCTTTGCATGAATATTGACGTGGTTGACGAGGGTGTGCAGCTGCCGCCGCTCTCGCGCGGGACGCGGCTGATTGTCTCTCCGGTGGGAGCCTACAACCAGACGCAGTCGATGCAGTTCATCGAATATCGGCCGGCGGCGGTACTCATCGGTGAATCCGGGATGGTCGACCTTATCCGCGAAGCCGAAAGCCTGCCCGATATTATCCAGCGAGAAAAACTGCCGGATCGGCTTGCCCTGAAGAAATTGCCATGAAAACGCAAGCCAAAGCCGTCTTCCGCGGTTACGCCAACGTATTCTTCATGCCTGAAGCCGGCTCAGGCATAGTGGTTTTGGGGGTGACGCTCCTTTGCCCGGAGATGGCTCTTGCGGGCGCTGTCGCTGTCGCGGCATCATATGGATTTGCCCGGATGATCGGGATGGAGAAGCTGTTTCTGGAGTCCGGCCATTACACCTATAACCCGCTGCTGGTCGGACTGTCACTCGGATACCTGTTCAAAATTACAGCAACCGCCGTTTTCTTGATCGCGTCTGCTGGTGTGATCACGTTCCTTGCGACTGTCTTCATGGCAGGCATATTTCTGACGTACCTGCGCCTGCCGGTCATGAGCCTGCCGTTCGTCGCCGTCAGTTCCATCGTCTACATCGCCTCCATTCAGTACGCAAGCCTGCCCGGCCTGATGTACGCTGCACGGGACAGCATGGCGTGTGACGTCCGGCTGCCGTTCTGGCTGGCAGGTTTCTTCAAGGCATTCGGCGCGGTACTCTTCGTGCCCAGCATTCTGGCGGGGATCGCGCTGAGTGTGGTCGTGGTGCGGCACTCTCGCATCCTGTTTTTTCTGGCGCTGCTCGGCTACTACGTTGGAGCGGCAGCCCGCACGCTGATGCTCGGGTCGGCAGCACAGGGATTTGGCGATGTCAACAACTTCAATTTCATTTTTATTGCGATGGCTCTGGGCGGAATATTCCTCATTCCGTCGATCACGAGCTACCTGCTGGCCGTCATTTCAGTGGCAACCGCCGCCGTTTTGACAGACGCCATCACGGGCCTGTGGCATTATTACGGCATCCCCGCATTCACCTTGCCGTTTAACGTTGTCACCCTCGGTGCGGCGTCCGCCCTGAATGCGGCACGGCATCCGCTGGTGCCCGGCACCGCATGCAATACGCCCGAGGAAACACTGCGGGTTGCTTCAGTCAGCCGCCTCAGGTTTGGAGGCCAGAAACGCACACTGCACCTGCCGTTCGCCGGCCGCTGGACGGTCTGGCAGGCGTTCGATGGACAGTGGACGCATAAAGGCAGCTGGCGGTACGCCTATGATTTCGTCATTACCGACGAACATGGGCTCACGCATGGCGGCGGCGGCGTACGCCTCGAGGACTACCACTGCTGGAAAAAGCCCGTACTTGCCCCCGTGCCCGGCCGTGTAGCTCAGGTGGTAGACGATCTTCCCGACAGCCCCATCGGACTTGCAAACGCGACAGACAATTGGGGCAATGCGGTCGTCATTGAGGATGCGCGCGGCTTCTTTGTGGAAATCTCGCACTTCGCCTCCCAGTCGATCCGGGTAAAGAAAGGCGACTGGGTTGAAGCCGGCACGGTGCTTGGCCTGTGTGGCAACAGCGGATACTCACCCCAGCCACATATCCACGTTCAGGTGCAGGCCGCCGGGACGATTGGCGCGCCGTCATTGCCGTTCAGCTTCGTCAGCTATATACATGACGGTGAATTCAAATCCAATAGCCTGCCGGGGGAACAGTGCGCCGTGGAACCTCTGTACCGGGACAAGCGCCTCGACAGTATTACAAACTTCATGCTCGATGAAGAAATGCGCTATGCGGTGCTTCGCAACGGCAGACAGGTCGACACCCTGCCGCTTACAGTGAAAATGGCGACGGACGGGACGTTTTATTTTGCATCCCCCCGCGGCCAGCTCTATTTCGGCAAACACGAAGGCGCGTTTTACATGTACCGCGTCACCGGTGCGGACCCGTGGCTCCCCCTCTTCTTTCAGGCGCTGCCCCGGATGCCGCTTGCCTACCGCGAGAAACTGGTGTGGAGCGATTACCTGCCGGCAAATCTTGCCTCATCCGGTTTGCGCTCAAGGCTGGCCGACCTTTTCAGTTCCGTATTCCACCGGCTTGCCGCGGTGCGGGTTACGCAAACCTTCACGAACGAAAACCGGATTGAATCCATGATTGAAACCAATCTGGCATGTCGGCGCAGGACTGCATCGGCGGAGCTGGACCGGCATAAAGGCTTTGCTTCTGTGACGGTAGAAAATGTAACTCTGAAGCTCGAAAAAAACCATGCGTGATTCTTTCGACTGACGCATGCCTGACATTCTGAAGCCCCGATCCATGCCGACAAAATCATGCATACCATGAAAGGAGCTTGCATGAACTATCGTGAAGCACGGCAAAAACGGCTGGCAGCATCTTTTCTTCTGGCCCTTAGTGTGTGCCTCGCAGCGAATTACTGCTGTGCACAGGAGCGCCGCGGCGACCCCCGTGACCCGCCGCCCCGCGGCAGAGAGCAGCGCAGGGATGACCGCGACAGGCGCGGCGGGCCGAAGCAGTACTCGCTGGAGCAGGCGCTGTCAGACCAAGCCCAGCTGCATACGATTGCTTTCAGCGGTCTTGCCTTTATTACGGGTGACTTCGGGGCCTGCACCTTCCTGCCGCCGGGCAAAGTATGCGATTTTTTCGGGTTTCAGTATATGCGCGATATAGATGCCGCCGGCGCAGGACACAACCCTAAATTTCTCGGCAGGGCGGCCGGCAGCATACTGCATGTGCTCAGCAGCGGCCAGCGCGCCTTGCTTGAAAAAGCCGCGTACAGAGAGGCCGCACAATTGCGCGAACTTGCCGAGAAGCGCTGGCCGCTTATCAAGGCATTCTGCCGCCAGCTTATGGACGAGGTTCCTGCCGGGAGCTCAGGGCTGAACAAAGAGTCGGTCAGCGCCTGGGCGGCCGACATATTCCAGCGGGATGCCCAGATCAGCTACAGCCGCGCGCAGGTGTTTGGCAGGCTTGCGGCCTCTTTAACGCCCGAGCAGAAAGCAAGCCTCGGGAGGATGAAGTTCGGCGATTTCAATACCTGGCCCGACGTCGACGCGGAGCCGTACAAACTTCCACGGGGTACCGAAAAGCTGGTAAACGTGGCGTACATGACCTGCGCCAGTGAGTTTTTCAGCTGGTATGCCGGTTCTGCAGATGCCGGCACCTACTTCTGCCCCGAGAGGCACGGCACCTACTTCGGCGGCTTTTACATGAAGGACATGCCTGCCATGGGCAAACGGGACTATAACATCAGCACTTCGCTCACCGGCGACAGCGGCAGGGATTTTTTGAACATCCTCACAGCTGATCAGCGCAGCAATATTACGGACATTCTCGGTCTTCAGAGAAAATCGCTTCAGGAAATCGCCCGCGTGCGGCGTGCCATTGTTCAAGAGTTGCGTGAATTTTTAACCGGCGGTCAGGCCGATAGAAGCAAGGTGGTTTCTTTGGGCCGCCGGTATGGCGAACTCGACGGCGAGCTGTCATATTACTATGCCGAAGCCTTTGCACGGGTCAACCGGGGCTTGTCGCAGCAGCAACACGGCGAGCTTGAAGAACTGCGGGGTCTCGAAGGCTACATCAGCGCTCCGGCATACATCTACTCTGAACCTGTTCGCGAAGAGATACTGCTGCCTGATACTGACCATTTTTTCTTCCCGCCCGCGCAGGCTGCCGGGGGCCGGTAATGAGAACTGACGGAGAACTCTCATGCAGTCTGGCACTATGGCACTAAAAAAGGATGCTTACAGAGAGCCTTGAAGCGGGCACGTATGAGCTGCTGTTTGACGTGGCTGACTGCGCGGGCCAGTACCGCACGCCGGGCTATTATTACTTCAAGGTTGAGTAGGCGCGCGGTAAAAACTTCACCTGAACGGATAGCCACACAGGGCAGGGCCGGACATGGCCCTGCCTTTTTTATTGCGCTCAAGGCGGCGCTTGTATGGTGCAGGATACAAAACCGGCGCGCCTGTATAGACACCCCGAAAACCCCTGTTTTTGCGCTCCATAGCCAAAAAAAGCTGGACTATAGCTGGACTGAAAGCGGAAAAAGGAAAGGCACTTACAGCCCGAAAGCTGTAAGTGCCTGTTTTTTCTGGTGGGTTGCCGGAGACTCGAACTCCGAACCTACTGATTAAGAGTCAGTTGCTCTAC